>CAYVJO010000343.1:0-3998 GCA_964451735.1 uncultured Hyphomicrobiaceae bacterium
CGACGGGCCGCTTGCCGGAGTTCATGTATGAGTTTCGGAAGCGATGGATCAAGAAAGCATCGCCATGATATTATAACTGGGTCTTACCGGAGCGATGAGGAGCATAGCCGAGGCGCTATAAAAGAAGCGCACGCGCGCAAGCCGATCCTCACGATGCATCGAGGGAACTGACCATGCGGTTGTTGATCGAAAAAAGCGCGCTGCTAAAAGCCTTGCAGCATGTCACCAGCGTGGTCGAACGACGCAACACGATCCCGATCCTCGCTAACGTGTCGCTTCAAGCCGATTCGGGAGCGCTCCACCTCAAGGCCACCGATCTCGACATCGAGGTCACTGAAACGGCCGTGGCCGAGGCCTTGACACCAGGTGGCACCACGGTCGCCGCGCACATGCTGCATGACATCGTCCGCAAGCTTCCCGACGGTGCTCAGATCGAACTTGCCGGAAAAGGCCAAGACGGCCGGCTGGCTGTAATCTCAGGCGCATCGCGCTTTCTGCTCGCCTGTCTGCCGGCAGACGATTTCCCGGAGCTGGGGCTGGACGGAATGTCCCACGAATTCTCCATTCCCAGCCGCGACCTTAGCCAGCTGATTGAAAAAACGCGATTCGCTATCTCAACCGACGAAACGCGCTATTATCTGAATGGCATTTATTTCCATGCTATAGGAGGCTCCGGTGGGCAATTTCTGCGCGCCGTTGCAACGGATGGCCACCGGCTAGCCCGAATGGACGTCCCACTTCCCGAGGGCGCCATCGGGATGCCTGGAATTATCCTTCCCCGCAAAACCGTTCAGGAGCTAGCGAAATTGCTGACCGACCAGTCCGAGAACGTCGCTGTCGGTCTGTCGGTCAACAAGATCCGCTTCACTGCCGGCAATGTCGTTCTAACGTCGAAGCTGATCGACGGTACTTTTCCCGATTATCAGCGCGTCATTCCCCAAAACAACGACAAGTCGATGCAAATCGAAACGGCCCATTTCATGAGCGCCGTCGATCGCGTCTCGACGCTTTCGAGCGAAAAAGGCCGTGCAGTGAAACTGGCGATTTCAGAGAATAAGCTCGTCCTGTCCGTTCACAACCCTGAGTCCGGATCGGCGACAGAGGAATTGGACGTGAATTACAGCGGTGAGCCTCTGGAAATAGGCTTCAACGCTCGCTATTTGTTAGATATTGCGGCGCAATTCGATGGAGGTCGCGCGGTTTTCGAACTTTCCGATCCCAGTGCTCCCACTGTGCTTCACGATGAAAAAGACACGAGCGCTCTTTACGTTTTGATGCCAATGAGGGTTTAGCGCTTCAATAAGCCGTCACCATGCGGTTTGGATCGGTGTAGCAAGCTTTCGATTTGACAGGATATCATTTGGCGGTTTTGAAACCACAGGACTGCTGGGCCCAAAGTTGCGGCGCCGCAACAGTTGGCTCACGTCTAAAGCGAATCGTCCTCTCAAATTTTCGGAACTATTCACATTGCATCCTGAAACTCGATGAGAGGTCTGTGGTTCTGACCGGCCGTAACGGGTCGGGCAAGACAAACATCCTTGAGGCCATATCACTTCTTGCGCCAGGACGCGGCCTGCGCGGTGCACCTTTTTCTGATCTTCCGCGGTTGTCGGGAGACGGTGGCTGGGCGGTGTCGGCGCAATTGTCGCTTAACGGCGGCGATGTCGCGATCGGAACGGGACAACAGTCTCATACGCCCGGAAGCCCAAGCATCCGCGCCCGGACGGTGCGTATCAATGGCGAAACCGCCAGCGGGTCCGGCGCTTTGACCGACTATCTCCAGGTTCTCTGGCTCATCCCGGCAATGGACGGACTGTTTACAGGTCCTGCTTCGGAACGCCGGCGCTTTATCGACCGTGTGGTTTCGTCCTTCGACACAAGCCATCGCAGCCGACTGAACCAGTTCGAGCGCGCCATGCGACAGCGCAACAAGCTTCTAGAGGTGAACGAACGGTCCAACCGCATTTTCGATGCGATCGAAAGCCAGATGGCGGAGACCGGGACGGCGATCGCAGCGGCAAGGATAGAAACGGTAGAGCGTCTTTCACAAAGAGCCGTCAAGAACCAGAGCGTTTTTCCCCGCGCCCTTCTCGCTCTTGAGGGAACGTTGGAAGATACGCTTCGTGAAAAGCCCGCCATCGATGCTGAAGACGATTATGTCAAACGTCTTGCCACCAGCCGTGACCGTGACCGCGCCGCGGGACGGACGTTGGCCGGCCCGCACCGCACTGATCTGCTGGTTCGCCACGGACCGAAGGACATGCCGGCTCATCTTTGCTCCACGGGCGAGCAGAAGGCTCTTCTCATTGGGCTTATTCTCGCTCACGCAAAAGCGGTGAAAGATGCGCAAGGCGGGGTTGCGCCTGTGCTACTTTTAGATGAAATTGCAGCACATCTCGATATATTGCGGCGCGAAACGCTCTTTGCAGAGATTGACGACCTGGGCGCCCAAGCCTGGCTGACGGGAACGGATTTTGAGGCTTTTGCGCCGCTCGCAGGCAAGGCGCAGTTTTTCGATATTGCCGACGGCGCCGCCGCCGCGACCGATTTTGACGAGACGCGGCGCGACGTCTGGCGTATGGGAACGGGATAAAGGATTGGTTCCGATGAGTGCGAATACCTCCCGAAAAACGCTGGCCGAAGAGGACTATGGCGCGGACTCTATCAAGGTTCTGAAAGGGCTTGACGCGGTCCGCAAGCGCCCGGGCATGTATATTGGCGACACGGATGACGGCTCCGGCCTGCATCACATGATTTACGAGGTCGTCGATAACGCCGTCGACGAATCGCTCGCCGGCTATTGCGACCGTGTGCTCGTAACGCTCAATGCCGATGGTTCGGTCACGGTGGAAGACAATGGCCGCGGCATCCCCACTGAAATGCACGAGGAAGGCGTATCTGCCGCGGAAGTCATCATGACTCAGCTCCATGCAGGCGGTAAATTCGACCAGAACTCGTATAAGGTCTCGGGCGGCTTGCATGGCGTGGGTGTATCTGTGGTCAACGCCTTGTCCTCGCGCCTCGATCTTACGATCTGGCGGGCGGGTAAGGAATATGCGATGTCGTTCGAACACGGCGTCGCCTTGGCGCCTTTGAGCGTCGTTGCGGAAACGCCCGGGCGAACGGGAACGCGGGTCACGTTCACCCCGTCTCCAGACACATTCACGAAGGTGGAGTTCGATTACCCAACACTCGAACACCGCCTGCGGGAACTGGCTTTTCTTAATTCCGGCGTTCGCATCGTGTTGACCGATCTGCGCGGCGTCGAGCCCAAAACGGAAGAGTTGATGTATGAGGGCGGTCTTGAAGCCTTTGCGCGCTATCTCGACCGGGCCCGAACCCCGCTTTTGGACAAGCCGATTTCAGTCAAGACCGAGCGCGACGGCATCACGGTCGAATCCGCCTTATGGTGGAATAATGGCTATCACGAGAGCGTACTCTGCTTCACCAATAACATCCCCCAGCGCGATGGCGGCAGCCATCTCGCCGGGTTCCGGGCTGCGCTCACGCGAACTGTCAACACTTATGCCGCCGAGTCTGGCATCGCTAAAAAGGAAAAGGTCCAGCTTACCGGCGACGATGCACGCGAGGGACTGACCTGCGTCTTGTCGGTCAAGGTTCCAGACCCGAAATTCTCAAGTCAAACCAAAGATAAACTGGTTTCCTCCGAAGTTCGCCCCGTTGTCGAGAGCACCATGGTCGAGGCGCTCGGAACATGGTTCGAGGAGCACCCCGCCGAAGCGAAAGCCATCGTCCACAAGATCGCCGAGGCCGCGATGGCGCGGGAGGCGGCAAGGAAAGCGCGCGAACTGACCCGGCGCAAAGGCGCGCTGGATGTAGCGAATCTGCCCGGCAAGCTTGCGGACTGTCAGGAGCGGGATCCGGCTAAGGCCGAGCTGTTCCTGGTCGAGGGCGACAGCGCCGGCGGCTCGGCCAAACAGGGCCGCGACCGCGCCTTTCAAGCGGTCCTGCCTTTGCGGGGCAAGATTTTGAACGTC
>CAYVJO010000344.1:0-1378 GCA_964451735.1 uncultured Hyphomicrobiaceae bacterium
CGCCCAGCACGTCGGCGAGGGCGTCGGCGAGGACGTCGGTCCGCTCCCCCCGGTGCACGTGCATCACGGGGTCAGTGAACACCGCCCCCCGGACACGGGGGTCCGGGTAGTGACGGCTCAGGTCTCGCGATCACGGTTGTGGTCCTCCGGCTCAGCGGGCACGGCGACGCCGATGTACTCGGCGATCAGCGCATCGGTCGTACTGAGCAGCCGAGCGGCATCGTCGAGGATCGAACCGACCGCGCCGAGCGTGGCCGTCGGCTCCCGAGCCGCCGAGCCGGCCTTCTCCAGCAGGCCCACTGCGCGGACGAGAGTCTGAGCGGCGCCCGGGACGATGCGCTCCACGGCCCCGCTACGCCCGAACAGAAAGGGGGCGATGTCGACCGCCCACTCGACCGCGAAGACGACGTCGTCGGCCTGGCGTGCGTACAGCTCGCTCGCCGGCAGGTCAGCGAGCAGGTCGCGGGCGCGGTCGACGGACTCCCGATGCAGCGAGAGCTCGCGTCGAACCGCTTCCAACGTCCGCACGGCGGCATCGACCGACACGGCGGCAAGGCTAGGTCTTCCTCACACGTACTCGACGACCCGGACCAGCGGGCGCGGCGGCTGTGCGACGCCTCGTACGTGACGGGTCGTCGCCGCGCTTCACGCCGAACAGGCGGCGCGGGCCCCCCTGCCCGCGTCGCCCGACGCGGGCAGGGGGGCCCGCCGCACGCCTCACGCGTAGTCCACGACCCTCGCCAGGGGCCGGCGCGGGGTCAGGTTCGCCTCGACGGTCGGGAAACCGCACCGGAAGGACAGCAGCGGCTCCCGGCCGCCGCCCGCGAGGCCTTGCAGCGTGGAACCGAACACCGGTTCCGACCCGAGGACGCGTTCGCGGTCCATCATCTCGGTGGGCGTACTGAGCGGCTGGGCTGCCACGTCCTCGACGGTCATGGCCAGGTGCAGTCGCTGCCACAGCCGCCCCGCACGCAACCACGCCTCCCGGGCGTCCGTCGGGTCGGGGACGGCTTCGTCGGCCACGATCACCCCGGCCAGCGGAGTCCGATCCACCTGGTCGCGGGTCGTGCTGACGAAGACGGAGTTGGCCACGTCCTCACCGAGGTCGACGAACATCTTGGCGCCGACCAGCGTGGCCGGGTCGGTGATGACGCCGTCGTAGGTGAGACCGTCCGCCTCGGCCTGCATCCGCTGCCAGTCGTGGTGCTGCCAGGCGTGGGAGCTGGCCGACATCTCCGCGTCCTCGGTGAGGGCCCGGGCCCCGTCGGCGGACAGGTCGCGCCGATGGGCCGCGACGATGCCGGCGATGCCGCAGACCAGGCCGATGGCCGCCAGCACGGTTCCTGCCGCCAGCAGCAGCAATCCGGTGGAAAAGGTC
>CAYVJO010000344.1:1388-3980 GCA_964451735.1 uncultured Hyphomicrobiaceae bacterium
CGTCGGCGGACAGGTCGCGCCAGGTCTGCAGCTCCTGTCCGGTGAGCCAGACGATCCGCAGCCCGCCGAGATCGGCGACGGCCGCGTCGAGGCCGTCGACGGCGGCGGTCGGCACGGCCGCGTCCTCGTAGAGGCCACGGTTCGTCCGGCGCCGGGCGATCGCCTCGGCCAGCGGGTCCGCGACGGGTTCCGCGCCGCCGCCGATCCCACTGAGCTCGACGCGGGCCACCAGGTCCGGACCGCCCGGCGGGAGCAGGGTCACCTGGGAGTCGTACCCCCGCGCACGCGCCGCGACGACCATGTTCTCGACCGCGCACCCGAGCGAGATGTGCATCTCGCGACGGAACGGGTCCAGGCTGCCGATGTTCCGTTCGGGATCGCGGAGGACGTCGATGACCACCTCGCGCGGCGCGTCGGGCTCCCCGGCGAGGGTCTCGACGCGGAAGCGCCACGGCTGGGAGTCGTGCGCGTTGGAGGCGAGGACGCCGGCGGCGACGACGGGCTCGATGCCGCCGGTCCGCTCCCACGTGTCGTGCAGGGCGTAGGCGCTGCCACGGCCGGTGGCGAAGACACCCTGGTCGGCGGCCCGGTACAGCATGGCCGTGCCGCCGACGGCCACGGTGACCAGTCCCGCACGCAGCACCGCGCGTCGAGTGCTCATCGGGCGATCCCGGTGGCGGCCGCCGGACTGCGGAACAGGTGGACGGCCAGGGCGAGCAGCCACACCAGGAAGGCCGTGGTGCCGACCACGACGAACAACTCGTCGACCAGCGCGAGGAGCAGCGACACGGCGGCGAGGAACCCGACGGCGGCGAGCCACCGGGGACCCGCGGTGCGCAGCACCAGCACGCTGACGAGCGCGGCGAGGGCAGCCCCGGTGAGGGTGACACCGAGGATCTCGCCCACTCCTCCGCCGAAGTCGTTGAGGGTCGTGTACGTGACGAGCGCCGCCTCACGGGTGGCGGAGCCGGGCGCCGCCTCGACGTAGGTGTCGGCGAGGGCCGGCATGGCGAGGAGCCAGCGGGCGATGCCGAGCGCGCGGAATGCGGCCGAGATCGCCCCGGTGACCACGATCAGCGCGACCAGGACGCCGGACCGTGCTCCCAGCGCGCGCGGCAGCAGCACGGCCAGCGGGGCGATGCCCAGGGAGTACGCGAAGTACAGCCAGTACCCGGTCAGCAGGCCCGTCGTCTCCGCGGCCACCAGGGGCAAGCCCTCGGCCGCGGGCAAATCGAGGGAGTTGGGCCAGTCGATGGCCGAGGACAGGACGACGAAAGCGGCGAAGAACAAGGCGACGAGTGCGACGGCGAGGAAGGCGGTCGTGCGGCGTCCCTGGGGGACGACGGGGGGTGCCGCCGCGATGATCTCCCGAGCGGTGAGCTGATCGGACGGGGTGTCGGACAGGGCTGCGGACATGGCCGGGTTCCTCTCTGGTGGCTGGTGGACGACGTGGTTCGGGAGCTCCGGACCGGTACCTGGTCAGCGTCGATCTGCCCCGTGCGCGGCGTCCAAGATCTGTGCGGGGGCGCGAGATAGAGAGCGGTTATCGACTCTGGCCGTGTCAGGCCGGAACGGGCCCGAGTAGGTGCTCCGGGCTCCGAACGGTGGTCATGTCGAGAACAGTGCTCTCTCTTGTGAGTTCTTTCAAGAGCGGTGTTCTTTTTTTGTCTGCTGGTCTCGTTCCGGGCATGGATCACGTACCGTGGTGTGATGGCGATCGATGCGGCACCCGGCCTGCGGCAGCGCCGCCGGGAGGAGCTCGTCGGGCAGGTGGTCGCCATCGCCATGCGACACCTCGGCGAGCAGGGGGCCGCCCAGCTGTCCCTGCGCGCGGTGGCACGCGAGATCGGGATCGCGCCCTCCGCGCTGTACCGCTACTTCCCGTCCCGGGACGACCTCCTGACAACCCTGATCGCGCGGACCTTCGTCGAGATCGATCGTGTGATCCGCGCGGCCGCCGAACGGGCACTTGCGGACCACCCCGACGACCCGCTGACGGCCTGGATCGACACGACGCTGGCCTACCGGTCGTGGGTGACGGCGCACCGCGAGGACTTCGCGCTCGTCTACGGCACCCCGATCCCCGGCTACGCCGCACCCGAGGAGGCGACGCGGGAGGTCGGCAGCCAGGCAGGGGGCGCCCTGTTCCGCCCCCTCGTCGCGGCTCTGCAGCTCGGGATGGTCGATCTCGCCGCCGTGCAGGCACACGCTGCGGCCATGAGTCCTGAGATGCGCGCCGACATGGCGCGCCGCGGGCGCGACCGGGGGCTCCACCTGCCCGAGGACCTCGCCGCGGGGCTCATCGCCCTGGGGTTCGGGGCCTGGGCCAAGCTCCAAGGCCTGCTGGCCATGGAGGTCTTCGGTCACCTCCCGCCCGTGGCGCCGTTCGCCGAGGAGTTCTTCCGCGCCGAGTCGGCGGCCATCGCGATCGCGGTCCTGGCACCCGCCCCACCGCCGGGACCGGCCACACCCGTACCGTCCATGACATGAGGGGCGTCCCCACCGGTCTCGTCGCCGCCGGCTCGCTGATCGCCGGGTTCGCCGTGGCCGAGGCGACCGGTGTCAGACCGCTGGGCGGCGTGGTCCTCCTGG
>CAYVJO010000345.1:0-3954 GCA_964451735.1 uncultured Hyphomicrobiaceae bacterium
TGCGAAAACAGAATCACAACCAGCATTCGTTGGCCAGGTCAGACAAACCTGCTTAATCGCAAACGTCCAGTGCGAACGGATTATCCCTTGCCGATGAAACCAAAGAATCGTCGGGAACTGCAATTGCTGGAATTGCGTTTGACTGACTATCTTTCATATTTCGCTGTGAACCTTGACGGCAGATGACGATGAGCGCCGAAAATTGTTATGAAATTCTGGGCTTGAAACCTGGCGTCAGCGACGAGGTGGTAAAACAGGCCTTCCGTGAACTGGCCAAACATTACCACCCCGATCGCAACCCTGGCGATGCGGAAGCCGAGCGCCGGTTCAAACTTGTAAAGACCGCTTACGAGTCTCTCAAAGACGAGTCGCGCAGGAAATCCTATGACGAGTGGCTTGCTTTCACCTCCGGGCGCAAGCAAACCAAGAAGCGTCAATGGGGGCGGTTGGCCGCAATCCTGCTGTTGCTGTTCATGGGGCCAAGCGTAGTGCTTTACGGCGTTGCGGTCTCGGACGGCGTATCGCTATTCAGCACAACGCAGCAGGAGCCTTCCGATATCGTAACGGAGTCGTCCGGGGCAAGCGGCCCGTTGAGCGCCGTTGTCATCGAGAGTGGAGCCAGCGAACAGGGAAAGAGCGTTGCGGAAACAGGGGAGGACAAAACCGCCTTGGTCGCGGAGAGACCTCCAATTGATGTGGACGCCGCGCCTGCAATGGACAGAGCTTTTCGGGCTCCTCCGGCCTCCCTTGCTCCGGTCGAGCAGCCCGCGCCACGGACCGATCTGTCTGAATTGCGCAAGCTTACCCAGAGCACGCCAGATTATACTCAGGCTCTCAGTCAATCATCACCACCGCAATCCAGCACGTCAGCCATCGATCCGGTGCAGAGTTTGCCGTCAGAACAGCCGCAGCAACCGCAATCAAAACGCGACCCGGCTGTTGACGGGGATCAGCGGGAGGATGGGCAGGGGACTGCGGGCACCAAGTCATCGGCGCGTAAGCTTGCCCTCTTGAAAGAACCTGCGCCAGCGGATGCATCCACTGAGAAAGCGTTCGCGTCATTACCCGAAGCCCGCAGCCCGGCGCGGCAGCTTGGCGCGAAGTCCTTGGATACATTCGCCGATTGTGATCATTGCCCGCTGATGTCTGTGGCGAAACGTCCTGCTGCGGCCCAAGGTAGCGCAAATCTCGCGATCAGCCTTTCCGAGATTACCCTGGCGCAATGGAATCTATGCGTCAATGACGGCGTCTGCTCCCCTTATCGCGCCTCACGCGGAGAGCTGTCCTCGCCGGTCACCGGGCTGAGCCCGAAAAACGCAGGCGCGTTTGCAGCATGGCTATCAGGCATTACTGGCAAAAGCTATCAGATCGTAATGCCACTGCAGGCTTCGAACATGGAGATGGACGAGGACTGTGGGCAAGCCGTCGGCAGTCGCAGATTGAATGGCTGGGACTGGCTAGAGGATAAACAGCGCCGCAAATGCGAGCAACAGCGCGCCAATGGCAATGCCGGTCTTTCATCTCGTGGATTTCGCGTCGCTCGACAAGTTCAAAGCGATGGCTGATCCGGATCATCATTATGGCGGCCCTGGCGCGATTTCAGAAAACAGCTCGCAGCGCTAAGCCCTTTTCCGATCCGCGAGATCATGCCAGAGGCTCTTTCTGCATTCTTTTTTACGGCTTGCGCTTTATTTCAGTGGTACCGCCCCAGCGGCCTGACGCCAAGCATGAATAGTCACTTCGGAAAATACGCCGGCCTTCGCATAAGGGTCCGCTTCGGCTATCGCGCGCGCTTCCGTGAGATCTGCCGCCTCGACGATCAGCATGCTTCCACTCGGCTCGCTTTCATCCACCGTTAGCATCGCACCTGCGGCGCGCACTTTATCGCCAAGGCTTTCCAGATAAGCCAGATGATCCGGACGCGCCGCCAATCTGCGCGTGAGCCCGTCCTCGATCTGGTCTTTACAGATCAATATATAGAGCATGTTGCCCTTACCTCCCCAGCTATTGGATTTATTGCCTCCCCAATATCACCTATACGAGGCTTATCACAGATTTTCCTAAAATTTTCAGACGTTCTACCTTTGTCATCGCTGCATCTTTTCAGTAAGAAAGAACTCGCTTGGGTTGGGGGCTGAGCGGTATGGACCAGGATGAAACGCGAACGCTTTGGGAAAAAGGTCAGGAAGCCTGGAATACATGGGCGCTGGGCATCCTTCAGCGCAAACAGGCGCTTGAGGAGTCCGGGAGTTGGAGCGTCGATTGGTTTGGGGAAGGACAGAACACCGAGACAAAGACATGGCTGTCGGAAGCAAAGGCGGATTTCGAGGGAATCGAATTCGCAACTGACGCCTCATTTGCCGATTTGGTCTTTCCCGGCCCAGCGGTCTTCGATCGGGCGCATTTCATCGGCAAGGCCGATTTCGCCAGCGCCAATTTCGCTAATACAGCTCACCTCCAGGCCGCCCGTTTCGATGGCGACACTGTCTTTACGCAAGCCAAGTTCTACGATCTGGCCAATTTCGACGAGGCATCTTTCGCATCGCCTGTAAATTTCGAGAAAGCGGAATTTTTGCGCGAGACGACCGGACCTCTCGTTCCAGCCGCGCGGTTCCAAAAAACGCAGTTCGGCTCGCGCGCGGACTATCGTATGGCAAAATTCGTAGGCAATGCCGAGTTTGTAAGGGCTCGCTTTTCGGCGAGTGCACGTTTCGACGAAGCCGAATTCCTGGCTGGCGCGACGTTTGAGTCCGCCACGTTCGAGGGCACGGCCGGCCTGATGAAAACACGTTTCCAGGGTGCGGCGACATTCTTGCAAACCCGTTTTCAGGGCGAGGCCCGGCTAGGCGAGGCCGAATTTCATGGCGTGGCCAATTTCGAAGATGCCTCTTTTTGCGCCAAGGCGACTTTCCGCGAGGCCAAATTCAGCGGCGACACGACATTTCAGAATGCTCTCTTCGGCGAAGCGGCTCGGTTCAACGAAGCCAATTTCGCCGCCACGGTGATATTCCGATCGACGAAATTCTCAGATCGCGCTGAGTTTTGCGGAGCCGTGTTCGCTAAGCCTGTCGATTTTCTGGGCTGTAAATTCAGCCAAGACACCGATTTTGAGAAAGCCGTTTTCGCCGAGCCGGCGGAATTTCCTTCGGCGAAATTCAAAAAAAGCGTCTCCTTCAGCAATGCTCGATTTGTCGATAGAGCCAATTTCCTGCAAGCCGTTTTCCGTGGCCGCGCCAGCTTCCGCAATGTGGCCTTCGAGGGGCCAGTTGCTTTTTCCGCCCTCCAATGCCGGGCGCCTTTCGTCATGTCCGGCGCGCATTTCGTCCAGGTTCCAAATTTCCAGGACGCAAGCTTCAGCGAGCCGCCCAGCCTTGACAATATGAGCATTGCAGACCCGGTTTCCCTATGGCCGGCGCGCGGCGGCGAAGGCAAAACAGATCCGCGTTCGTGGCTTTCTCGCGGAATAAAGGCTTGCGGGGACCCCGAATATGCCGCGCGCTATCGGCGTTTGTGCAAGCTGGCCTCGGATACGCGCGATCATGAACGCGAGCGTGAATTTTTCGCCCAGGAGCTACGCTGCCGCCGCTTCTGGCAGGACAAACCGTTTGGACAGGGCATGACCCGTTTCTGGATCGGCTGGCTGTATGGCGGACTGTCGGATTTCGGCCGATCGCTCTCCCGCCCGATCCTTTTCTGGATCGCTTCGATTTTCGTCTTTTCGCTTATCTATCTGGGCCAGCGCCGTTCGGAGTTTTTTGCAACAGCACCGGGCCTCATCGCAAGCGTGGGGCCGATTTTTCCCGCCTGGCCCGCCGAGCCGGACGCCCTTGCCATTGTCCAATGGGCTGGCTCTGCGCTCTGGTGGCTGATCATGAGCGTTTTGAATCTATTCGCCGGCGGCGGTTGTATATCCGGCGACTCGGGCGCTACTGGCGAGGCGCTGTTCTTGTCTTT
>CAYVJO010000346.1:0-3893 GCA_964451735.1 uncultured Hyphomicrobiaceae bacterium
GCATCGTGATTGGCGCGACGATACCGGATTTGACGCTCATCCTGGATCTTCCAGCCGAGGAGGGTCTCAAGCGTGCGGCTGAGCGGGCAAAGTCGGCCGATCAAGAAGCGGACCGCTTCGAAAGTATGTCAATCCGCTTTCATGAAAATCTGCGCCAGGAGTTTCTTCAGATCGCCGAGGCGGAACCGTGGCGCTGCGCGGTGATCGAGGCGAACAGGCCCATCCAGGCGGTCACGGAAACGGTATGGACCGTTGTCACCCAGCGGCTCGGTCTTTGATCGTGATGGCCCGGGGGCGCGTCATCGACAATGAGACCGAGGCCTTTCCCGAAGCGGACCGGCTTGCCGCATGGCCGCATCCACGTGAGAGCAACTCACTCGTCGGGCATGAAACGGCGGAAGCAACGCTTGCCAGCGCAATAGGCTCAGAGCGCCTTCACCATGCCTGGCTGATCAGCGGTGCGCAGGGTATCGGCAAAGCCACATTCGCGTATCGTGTCGCGCGATTCCTCCTCAGCCGACAGACGGAATCGGGCGGCGGTCACACGTCACTGGCGACGACGGAGAACAGCAAGACCGATCGCCAAATCCGCAATCTTTCGCATCCCGGCCTGTTCGCGATTCGGCGAGCCTGGGACCCTCAGGCCAAGAAGTTCCGCCAATCCATCGCCATCGACGACATCCGCTCACTCCGCCATTTTCTCCAGCGAACGCCGGTGACGCTATGGCGCGTTGTTATCGTTGATAGCGCTGACGATCTAAACCCGAATTCGGCAAATGCGCTTCTCAAATCTCTTGAAGAGCCGCCCGCAAGAACCGTTTTTCTTCTGATATCCTCATCGCCGGGCCGGTTGCTGCCAACCATAAGATCGCGGTGCCGTAAGCTTGGCTTGAGTCCTTTGGCCCTTGGCCTATTGCGCGAGGCGGTTCTGGCGGCGTGCAAAGCGACCGGTCGCCAAGCCCCTGACGCGGATCAACTCGATAAGCTTCTAGCCTTGAGCAAAGGCAGCCCTCGCCGCGCGCTGCAACTCCTGGATGGCGGTGGATTGGCGCTTTTCAATGCAATCCAGACGCTTCTGGAAAGTCTTCCGCGGCTGGACCGGCTGGCGCTCCACAAGCTCGTCGCCATGACATCAGGACGTGGGTCCGAGCTTACCCATGATATGGCGTTCGAGTTGCTTGAAGATACCCTGGCCGATGCGATCCGCGCAGCTTGCGGAGGCGTCGTCGCCGCGCAAAGCTCTCCCCAGTTGCGCCGCTTTCCGACGCTTTTGAAGCCGGATAATCTTGCGGATTGGGCGGAGCTGTGGGAAACAATGCGCGAAGCGCGCAGCGAGACCGAGCGGCTCAACCTCGACAAGGCAGCACTGACGATCACCGCTTTTGAACGAATGCAACGCTTGTGCCAGAAGCACGTCAGCGGCGAGCGTTGACCGGCGCGATGAAATTCAACAGGTAACCCAGACGGCCATGACCGAAAAACCGTCCTTTTACATAACCACTGCGATCTCCTATCCCAATGGGGAACCTCATATTGGCCACGCCTATGAAGCGATAGCAACGGATGCGATTGCACGTTTCAAGCGGCTGGACGGATTTGACGTCTATTTTTTGACTGGGGTGGACGAGCATGGTTTGAAGATGAAGCAAACTGCCGCCAAGGCGGGACTAACGCCCGCCGAACTTGGCCATCGCAATACGCCACGCTTCAAGGCGATGACGGAGGTTTTGAATATCTCCAACGACGATTTCATCCGTACGACCGAGCCCCGCCATTACGAGGCCGTGCATGAGATCTGGCGGCGCTTGGCCGCTGCGGGAGATATATATCTGGATAAATACGCCGGCTGGTATTCCGTACGGGACGAGGCTTTTTACGCCGAAGACGAGACCAGCCTTCGCGAGGATGGGGTGCGCTTAGGTCCGCAGGGAACGCCTGTCGAGTGGACCGAGGAAGAAACATATTTCTTCAAATTGTCCGCATATCAGGACAAACTCTTAGCGCTTTACGAGACCGATCCGGATTTCATCCTGCCGCCTGAACGCCGCAACGAAATCGTCAGCTTCGTGAAAGGCGGCCTGAAAGACCTCTCTGTTTCGCGCACCACGCTGGATTGGGGCATCCCGGCTCCGGATGCGCCTGGCCACATCATTTATGTGTGGGTCGATGCTCTCACAAACTACATCACCGGCGTCGGTTTCCCGAATGAGAACGACCCCAAATACCAGCGCTATTGGCCCGCCGACATTCACATGATCGGCAAGGACATTACGCGATTTCATGCCGTTTACTGGCCGGCCTTTCTGATGTCAGCCGGCGTGCCGCTGCCCAAGCGCATTTTCTCTCACGGGTTCTTGAACAACAGGGGGGAGAAAATGTCGAAATCCGTTGGCAATGTCGTCGATCCTTTCGACATGGCGAAACGTTATGGCATCGATCAGATGCGCTATTTCTTCCTTCGGGAAGTCCCGTTCGGTCAGGACGGCGGCTACAGCCACGAAGCGATCGTGAACCGCACAAACGCCGATCTCGCAAATGATCTCGGCAATCTGGCGCAACGCTCGCTGTCCATGATCGCCAAGAATTGCGATGGTGAAATCCCGAGGCCGGGCCCGTTCTCGACGGCGGATCAGGCTATGCTCGACGCCGCCGACGCCATGATCGGTGTTGCCCGCGAAGCGTTGGAGCGGCAGGCGTTGCATCGGGTTCTCGAAGCGGTCTGGGCTGTCGTCGCCGAGGCCAATCGCTATTTCGCCGGAGGGGCGCCTTGGGCTCTCAAGAAAACCGACCCCGAGCGTATGGCGACCGTTCTTTACGTAACGGCGGAGACTTTGCGCCAGCTTGGGATTCTTGTTCAGCCTTTCATGCCGGCTTCCGCTGAAAAACTGCTGGACCAGCTCGGCCTCGGTGAGGATCGGGACTTTGCGCGGCTGGGAGCGGCGGGGCGCCTGGAGCCGGGCGCGCGGCTAGGGGTTTTGCAGCCGATTTTTCCGCGCTATATAGAAGCGGAATCCAGCGCCGCAGAGTAACAATGAGTATGCAATGCTGATTGACAGTCACTGTCATCTCGACTTTCCGGATTTCGAAAGCGAGCTTGACTCCATTGTTGCGCGCGCAGAAGCGGCTGGCGTTGCCGCTATGCTGACCATATCGACTCATGTTCGCAGATTTGACAAGATCCGCACAATCGCCGAACGGTTCTCGAATGTCTGCTGTTCGGTCGGCACGCATCCACATTACGCCGCCGATGAGCGCGACGTGACATTAGAGGAGATCGTCCGATTGGCAAACGATCGCAAGACGGTTGCTATTGGCGAAGCTGGCCTGGATTATCATTACCGCAAAAGCCCCATCGACGACCAGGAGCATGGCTTCCGAGTGCATATAGCGGCGGCGCGGCAGACGGGATTGCCGCTCGTCATCCATAGCCGGGAAGCAGACGAGCATACGGTTCGAATTCTTGAGGAGGAGATGGCGAAAGGCTCCTTTGCCGCGGTTCTGCATTGCTTCACGGGCGGCAGAACGCTTGCGATGTGCGGCGTCGAAATGGGTCTGTATGTCTCGTTTTCTGGCGTGCTGACCTTCAAGAACTCGTTCGAGTTGCGCGCCATCGCTTCCGAAATCCCGCTCGACCGGTTGCTTGTTGAAACCGACGCGCCTTACCTCGCTCCAGCGCCAATGCGCGGAAAAAGAAACGAGCCGTCTTTCGTTCGTCACACCGCGAAAGTCCTGGCCGATATCAAGCAGGTCAGCGAAGCCGAAATCGCTCGAATTACGACCGCGAATTTCTTCCGTTTGTTCTCGAAAGCGGATGGGCTCGTGGCCGATGCAGCTCGGCCGGCTGCATGACGCTACGTTTCACGATCCTTGGCTGCGGTTCCTCGACGGGCGTT
>CAYVJO010000347.1:0-1454 GCA_964451735.1 uncultured Hyphomicrobiaceae bacterium
CGGCCCTGCTTGCCCTTGAGCATATCCGCGAGCGATTTCAACGGGCGCTTGTTGGCGCCGGTAATCACGCGGCCGCGGCGGCCATTATCGAAAAGCGCATCGACCGCCTCCTGAAGCATCCTCTTTTCATTGCGCACGATAATATCCGGAGCGCGCAATTCCATCAGACGCTTCAGACGGTTATTCCGATTGATAACGCGGCGATAGAGATCGTTGAGATCGGAGGTTGCAAAACGTCCGCCATCGAGCGGCACGAGAGGGCGCAATTCCGGAGGGATAACAGGCACCTGCGTCAGGATCATCCATTCCGGACGATTGCCTGACTCAAGGAACGCCTCGATGACCTTAAGCCGCTTGGCAAGCTTTTTGGGCTTCAGCTCAGACGTGGATTCCACGATTTCGATGCGAATATCATCCCGCAGTTTCTCCAGATCCATTGCTATAAGCAATTCCCGGATCGCTTCGGCGCCTATGCCCGCTGTGAAACTGTCCTCACCAAATTCCTCCTGCGACTTCAGGAATTCTTCCTCGGAAAGAAGCTGCTTTTCCTTCAGGGGAGTCAGCCCAGGCTCTATGACGATGTAATTCTCGAAATAAAGGACCCGCTCCAGATCCTTCAGCGTCATGTCAAGCATAAGGCCTATGCGGCTCGGCAGCGATTTGAGGAACCAGATATGCGCAACCGGCGCGGCCAACTCGATATGGCCCATCCTTTCGCGGCGCACCTTCGTCAACGTAACTTCAACACCGCATTTTTCGCAGATGACGCCTTTGTATTTCATGCGCTTATATTTGCCGCACAAACATTCATAGTCCTTGATTGGACCGAAAATGCGCGCGCAAAAAAGACCGTCGCGCTCCGGTTTGAACGTGCGGTAATTGATGGTCTCAGGTTTCTTGATCTCGCCATAAGACCACGACAGTATCTTCTCCGGGCTTGCGAGAGAGATCCGAATCTGGTCGAATGTTTGTGGTTGGGCCTGGGGCGCAAAGAGATTGGTGATCTCTTGGTTCATCCGTCACTCCTATATAGGCCACTGGGTATTTCATCTTTCGCGGTATGAGCGGGTTGGCTGTACCTGTATCGGCGAATTTGAAATACGCTTTGCGGCTCTCCTGATTCGACTATCAAAATCCCGGTAGGCGTTCGTGTGAAGCTCCGGTTGTTCGGCCGGCTTAACGTCGGAGCCGGCCGTTAGTAATAGTTGTTTATGACTTTGCAATCTTGGCGTCCGTCGGAGATTGTCCCGACATGAGCTCAACGTTGAGACCAAGCGCGCGCATCTCCTTGACGAGCACGTTGAAACTTTCCGGTATGCCAGCTTCGAATGTGTCATCGCCTCTGACGATCGCCTCATAGACCTTGGTTCGCCCCGCCACGTCGTCGGATTTGACGGTCAGCATTTCTTGCAAGGTGTAAGCCGCCCCATATGCTTCTAGCGCCCACACCTCCA
>CAYVJO010000347.1:1464-3883 GCA_964451735.1 uncultured Hyphomicrobiaceae bacterium
TTCGCCGAAGCGCTGGCCGCCAAACTGAGCCTTGCCGCCCAACGGCTGCTGGGTAACGAGGCTGTATGGACCGATGGAGCGGGCGTGGATCTTGTCGTCAACGAGATGATGTAGCTTCAGCAGGTATTTATACCCAACAGTCACCTTTCGGTCGAAAGGCTCGCCCGTACGCCCGTCATGCAGTGTGACTTGGCCGGACACGTCAAGTCCTGCCGCTTCGAGCATTTCAACGATGTCCGGTTCACCGGCGCCGTCGAAAACGGGCGTCGCGATCGGCACGCCCTTGCGCAGATTTTCGGACAATTCAATGATCTGCCCAAGATCAGCGGACTCGACAGCATCATTTTTACCATAGATTTCGCGCAGAAGCTTGACGAGTTCCTCGGATTTTTGTGTTTCCTGATATTTATCAATCGCTTGGCCGATCAGCACGCCAAGGCCGCGACAGGCCCATCCCATGTGTGTCTCTAGGATCTGCCCGACATTCATGCGGCTAGGCACGCCCAACGGGTTCAAAATTATGTCAACAGGGGTCCCGTCTTCGAGATAAGGCATGTCTTCAATAGGCACGATCTGGCTGATCACACCCTTGTTGCCATGGCGCCCGGCCATCTTGTCGCCGGGCTGAAGTTTGCGTTTTACGGCAACGAAGACCTTGACCATTTTCATGACGCCTGGGGGGAGTTCGTCGCCGCGCTTTAGCTTGTCGATCTTATCGACGAACCGCTGTTCGAGACGCTTTTTCGCGTCGTCATATTGACGCCGTATCGCTTCGATGCCGGTCATCATGCCCTCATCCTTGAGAGCGATTTCCCACCATTGACTGCGTGGCACGTCCGACAAGGTCTCAGTCGTGACGGTCGAGCCTTTACGCATGCCCTTCGGGCCGCGCGCAACCTCTTTGTCAATCAGTATGTCGCGCAGACGTCCATAAACGTTACGATCGAGAATTTGAAGTTCATCGTCACGGTCTTTTGCAAGGCTTTCGATTTCCTCGCGCTCGATCGCCATGGCGCGTTCGTCTTTCTCGACGCCGTGGCGATTGAACACGCGGACTTCGACGACCGTTCCGTTGACACCGGGCGGCAAGCGCAGTGATGTGTCCCGCACATCGGAGGCTTTTTCGCCGAAGATCGCACGCAGGAGCTTCTCTTCAGGCGTCATTGGACTTTCGCCTTTGGGCGTGATCTTGCCGACAAGAATATCGTAGGGGCTCACCTCCGCGCCAATATAAACGATGCCGGCCTCATCGAGATTTTTCAGCGCTTCTTCGGAGACGTTGGGAATATCGCGCGTGATCTCTTCCGGCCCGAGTTTGGTGTCGCGCGCAGCGACCTCGAACTCCTCGATATGGATAGACGTGAAGACATCATCATAAACGATCCGCTCGGATATGAGGATTGAGTCCTCGAAGTTGAACCCCATCCAGGGCATGAAGGCGACGAGCACATTCTTGCCGAGCGCCAGATCACCTAGATCCGTCGATGGGCCGTCCGCGATGATGTCGCCGGCCTTGACCCGGTCGCCTACGCGGACGAGCGGGCGCTGGTTGATACAGGTGTTCTGGTTGGAGCGCTGGAATTTGCGCAATCGGTAAATATCGACGCCCGATTTGGATGGATCAGTCTCCTCGGTCGCCCGAATGACGATACGGGTTGCATCGACCTGGTCGATGACCCCCGAACGCCGGGCGGCGATGGCTGCGCCGCTGTCTCGCGCAACAACTGACTCCATACCGGTGCCAACCAGCGGCGCCTCAGCTTTGATAAGCGGCACGGCCTGACGCTGCATGTTCGAGCCCATCAAGGCGCGGTTGGCGTCATCATTTTCCAGAAACGGGATAAGCGCGGCGGCGACCGAGACGACCTGTTTCGGCGAAACGTCGATCAGATCGACCTCCTCCGGTGGGACGAGGTGGACATCGCCCGCATGGCGGCACACGACAAGGTCTTCCTCAAGCGCCCCGTCCTTCGACAAGAGCGCATTCGCCTGCGCGACGTGATGGCGGGCTTCCTCCGTTGCTGAAAGATAAACGACCTCGTCGGTAACCTTGCCATTTTTTATACGGCGGTAAGGACTTTCAATAAAGCCGTACTTATTGACGCGCGCGAAAGTTGCCAGCGAGTTGATCAGGCCGATATTTGGCCCTTCCGGTGTCTCGATGGGGCAGATTCGCCCGTAATGTGTCGGGTGTACGTCGCGGACTTCGAAGCCGGCGCGTTCGCGGGTCAGGCCGCCAGGCCCAAGAGCCGAAAGACGGCGCTTATGCGTTATTTCGGATAGCGGGTTGGTCTGATCCATGAATTGGGACAGCTGAGAAGAGCCGAAAAATTCGCGCACCGCAGCGGAGGCTGGCTTCGCGTTGATCAGGTCCTGCGGCATTACCGTGTCTATATCGACCGACGACATGCGCTCCTTG
>CAYVJO010000348.1:0-3881 GCA_964451735.1 uncultured Hyphomicrobiaceae bacterium
GGGACAAAGCGCGAATGCGTATTTCGGCGCAGGCTACAGGGTCGAGCTGAGATTTACGAATGGCCAGCTAGATGGTATCTATTACAAAGGTAATCAGATCGTCGACCTAGACGCATTCGCCCGTAGCGCGGCGCTAGGTACACCGCAACGCTACCAGCCGCCCGTAATTCCTAACCAGGGTAGTCCGGTAATCGCCAATTTAAATTACACAAATCAGCTGATCTTCGGCACAAGCCCCTGGGACTTGGCGGCAACCTCCGGCGGAGAGAATCACGGGAATGGAGCTGTAGCGGTAGCCAATTCCTGGCGGTCGGCTATACAGACCTACGGCCAAGCTTATTACGATCAGCTTCCGAGAGAAGTGCAGTCTATTGTGGTGTTTGGACCAAGAAGCATGGGTGACGCTGGTGCGGCGGTAAATGCAATTCTAAATATCGCTCCACCCGATGTTGATAATCGGATCATTGATCAGCTTAGAAATCCTTATAATCTCGACTTTGGCGTTTTCGGCGTAAAATTAGCGAATGAAGTCAATGTTATACCCCAGCGTCAACCTGGCGATTACCAATTCGTCCGAAATGCCTTTGAAGGCCAATATCGCTATTATCAGGACAATCCTCCGCCTCAAAGCGGTGGTTTCCGACTCTGATAAATGTAGCCCCCGGCAAACCGGGGGCTACATTGGCATTGAGCGCTTCCAGATTTTTTGATGAAAAAAAAGCCGCTCTATTGGAGCGGCTCATAATTCAGGCGGTTAGACAAACCGCGCTCGCGAATGTTACGCGAGCTGCAATGTGCTGACCGCAATTTTGCCCGTACGGGAATCTCTTTCCGTCTCGAATTTGACTTTTTGCCCGTCAACGAGACCGCGAATGCCTGCGCGCTCCAGTGCCGTTGCATGAACAAACACGTCGTTGCCGCCTTCGTCCGGTGCGATGAAGCCGAAGCCTTTTTGGCCGTTGTAGAATTTAACAGTACCGCTCGTCATAAAATTACCTTCTCATTCACTTCGTAAGTGCATATGAGCCTACGACTCCATAGGAGTATGCGAAGACCCGTTCGATCGAATTTTGGAGAGAGTCTGAACGTGCATCAAGCATAAAACTTATATGCGGCCCCATCATCTGGCCAAAGTCGAGATTGATATTTACTCGTTTTAAGAAGGGATGACAAGCCGAACTTTAATTTTAGTTCACTTTAAATGAATAAATGTGGATGATGCGTAACTGTGCGCCATTTAACTCATCCTAATTTTATTTAAATTATGGTGCTCAATAAAGTGTTTATACGAAAAAAACTGGATATTTCTGTTGGTAATCCCTATTTTGATATCACAACCGGAGGCGATCCATCGCGTGACGATTCGCTAGTCGCTTCGACATGGCGGCCAAAGGAGGAGCAATATGTCGTCACACGGCATACCAAAGGATGAAGTCCGGCGCCGTGCAGAGGTGCGTGCAAAAAAGGCCGAGCTTAGAAAACTTGACGCCTCAAGGGCGCTTGAAGCCCATCAATCGGCACAGGCTGCGGAACAAGCAAAAACAGCTCGGCTGAGAGCATTGCGTCTCGCGAAAGAGGCGAAAGACTCGGTAGTTGCTGATAGTCCCGTCTCTCCGAGCAAACGAAGGAAAAAGACGGTCGGAGCCAAATAGTGGCCTTCACCTAAAATACGTTTTGAACCTGCAGCGGAGCTTCCGTTTTTTTCGGCTCCTTGATTGCAACAGCTCATTGACTGGGCCACACTCCGGCTTCGTAAAAATGAGTGTACGCTTTTACCGGGCAAGAAAGCTTGACTTTCCAGGCTCCAAAGCGGATATATCCAACGTGGATCGCACGGTTGCCGCGTGAGTAACCTGCATGACGGACGTATAAATAGTGATTTATAACGTTCCCTTTCGTGCACGATCCTCATTTGCCTCTCAGGCGCATTTGCGCAAGGGCGCAATATCAATTCAGGTCCCAATTCACGCGGGGTTCTAACTGTCATGGCGAGCCCATGGACAATTCAGTCCAGGCTGAGATCGTGGCGGTAAACATCATCCGCGGGAAAATGCGCCGCTCCGGCGCGTCCTCCTTTTTGTGATTTAATTGTTTCAACAGGTCCGTCGGGCTGTGGAAAACAACCCGTCCATCCTCAAGAAAGGTCTCTCCTTTGACGCAGTTCGAAGCCCTAGGGCTTTCCCCGACACTCATCAAATCCGTTCACTCGCTTGGCTTCGTAACACCGACCCCTATACAGCGCGAGGCGATCCCTCTCATCCTGCGCGGTCACGATCTCATGGGACTCGCTCAAACCGGCACTGGAAAAACGGCAGCCTTCGGGTTGCCACTGGTCCAGCAATTGCTTGCCAATAAGGTGCAGCCCTCGCCGAAAACGACGCGTGCCTTGATCCTTGCGCCAACGCGCGAACTTGTAAACCAGATCGCCTCAAATCTGCGCGACTATGTGAAACGCACTCCGCTTCGAATCTGTCTTGTCGTCGGAGGCGTTTCCATCAACGCGCAGATCAACGCCCTTCAACGCGGAACCGATATTCTGGTTGCGACGCCAGGCCGCTTGATCGATCTCGTCGAGCGCCGTGCCATATATCTCGATCAAGCGAAGTTTCTGGTTCTCGACGAGGCCGATCAGATGCTCGATCTCGGCTTTATTCATACGTTGAGACGTATTGCCAAACTGGTTGGCGTCCCGCGCCAGACTCTTTTGTTTTCAGCGACCATGCCAAAACAGATCGAGGAATTGTCGCGTGCCTATCTGACCGACCCCGTGCGCGTTGAAGTAGCGCCCCCTGGCCGTCCGGCCGAACGCGTCCGGCAATCCGTTCATTTCATTGGTCAGCGTAACAAGGTTGAGCTGCTGAAAAGCTGCCTTCTTGAGCGCCCTGATGATCTTTCACTCGTCTTTTCTCGGACGAAGCACGGCGCTGAAAAGCTGATGAACGCTCTCGTTCAGTCGGGTTTTCTGGCAGCCTCAATACACGGAAACAAGAGTCAAGGGCAGCGTGAGCGGGCCATCAAGTCTTTTCGAGACGGTCAGGTCCGAGTGCTGGTTGCAACCGACGTTGCGGCGCGCGGCATCGATATACCTGGCGTAAGCCATGTCTACAATTTCGATCTGCCGGAGGTGCCTGAAAACTACGTTCACCGGATCGGCAGAACGGCCCGCGCGGGGGCGGCTGGAGAAGCCGTCGCTTTTTGCGGTCCCGCTGACATACGCCTATTGCGCGACATCGAGCGCCTGATCGGGATCAGGATATTGGTCGCCAGCGGTGAGCCATCGGCAGAGGAATCGGGGCGGAAGCCTTCCAGAAACAGAAATCCTCATCGAGGCGGTGGGCAGCGCGCTAGCAATGTGGTCAAGCTTGGCGGCGCATCTGCTGGCGGCGCGGCAGCCGCATCCAACCGCAACCGTCAAAGACGCAAGCGCGGCGCGAAAAAAGGATTGATCGCCGCTTGAAACCGATAGCAATCCCGCTTGAGTGTAAATAGGCGCGGATAGAGATCGTCTAAGGCAAAATGGGTCGATCATGGGATGAATGGATTGAGGGCCAAACCTTCCATCCATATGCCGTGTCCTCAAATGTTACTTTTTTCTGTTGCGATGTCGGCTCGCCCGCAGAAGACTCGTCCTTGAGCATCATCCGAAAAACAGCCACGCCCTAGTGGTTCGATTCCAACATTTGCATGCCACACGCTCGACCTCCGTGTGCAAATGTTGGAATCAAAGAACTAACTAGCTAAGTATTTGTTTCTTTTGGAGTTTTTGAATTTGACATTTGAATGATGCGTCTGCCGCGACCGGGACTCAAATGTCAAATTCGCTCCACTAGCCCGCTTCATTCATGAGCGGCGGCGGAAAGGCTGCACCTTGTACGGTCTCG
>CAYVJO010000349.1:0-360 GCA_964451735.1 uncultured Hyphomicrobiaceae bacterium
CTGATGCCTGCTTCGATTACGGCTAAAGCCGTATCCGCCGCGCGCTCGCTTGGCGTTGCGCCTGTCAACATCATTTTGCGCGCGAGATTTTCAAGGCCTTCGGCTTGTTTGCTGCGCTCCGTTGTATCTGAGAAAAGTGGCTCCAGCGCATCGACGAGTTTTTCAGGCGTACAGTCTTCCTGAATAAACTCGGGGAACACATTTTCACCGACTACGAGATTGGCGAGCACGATGGACGGCGTCTTCATCAGGAAGCGCAATTGCGCCGCGAGCGAATCCACGCGGTAAGCGACAACCATTGGCGATCCCGCCATCCCGAGTTCAAGGGTTACCGTGCCCGAAGCAGCCAACGCGGCCTTG
>CAYVJO010000349.1:370-1626 GCA_964451735.1 uncultured Hyphomicrobiaceae bacterium
TTCTATGAGGTGCGGCTTAAGCGCCCAGCGCGCGACTCCCTCCTCGATCAGAGGGCGCACCGAGGCAACCGCCGGTAGAATGATTTCGATACCTCCCACCCGTTTTGCCAAAATCTGCGCGGCCTCGCCGAAAGGTTGCAGCAAGCGCCGCACCTCGGTCGGCCGGCTGCCAGGCAGGATGACAAGCACTTGCTTATCCGGATCGAGTGAAAGCCGCCGAAACAGTTCGGTTGCATCGAGGCCGTCTATCCAGCCTTTTTTTTCGGAAAGCGGATGACCGACATAGGTGCATGGCGGCCCGCCCAGCTTTTTATGCTCATCCGGCTCGAAAGGAAGGATCGCCATCACATGATCGACATATGGGCGCATTTTCTTGGCACGTCCCGGCCGCCAGGCCCATATGCTCGGTGAGACGTAGTCAATGATCGGAACGAGTGGTTTTTTCCTGCGTATCCGCTTGGCGACTGGATGGGTAAACTCCGGACTGTCGATGATGATGACGCCGTCGAGGTCGGCTTCGAGGGCTAAGGCGACGGCCTGATAGACGCGGCGCACGAGCTTGGGAAGCCTTGCAAGGATTGCAAGCGGTCCCATGACAGCAATGTCAGAGAGCGGGAAGAGCGAGCGCAATCCTTCCGCTTCCATGGTTTCGCCGCCAACGCCTGTAAACAGGATCGGGCTGTCGCATCGGGCTTTCAGCGCCGCCATGAGCTTGCCCCCGAGCTGATCGCCCGAATGCTCGCCGGCAATAATGAAAATGCGGCGTGCTCTCGGTTTCAAACGCGCGCTCCCTACCCCGTCCGAAGGAGTTCTACATGACGGCCAAGGCTCGATCCGCTCGATCGACACCTGTGATGAACAATCCGTTGCGATCCGCCAGCTTCACCATTTCAGCCTGTTCGGCAATCATAACCTGTCCAGTGACAACCGCAATGCCCGCAAGACCGGCTTTGACGGCAAATTCGACCGTTTTCGGTCCGATGACCGGCATATCGACCCGTAGCTCCTGCCCGGCCTTTGGTGCTTTGACCAGCACGCCGACGCGACGCCGCCTGCCCCATTGCCGTAGAGCCGCACAGCGCTTGAGCATTTCATCAGTGCCCTCGGCTGCCTCGATCGCCAGGACATGATCTTTCGCGATCACCGCAGCCTGGCCAACATCGAAATCTGATAGCGCGTCGAGCAGCAACAATCCATAGGCGATATCGCGCGCGTCGTCTTTGTTTGGCGCGTGCGCTCCGCATGGCCCAGGCGGG
>CAYVJO010000349.1:1636-3880 GCA_964451735.1 uncultured Hyphomicrobiaceae bacterium
GCACAATAAACCCCTGCCCTTCGAAAAAACGCACGACCCGCTTCAGTATCGTGTCGTCACCGCCGCTCGTCAGGCTCAGAATCGTTGGAAGATGGCGAATGAACCCCATATCCAGGCCGACACGATAGAGATCCGGCCGCTTCAGCCCGCCGACGATCACCACCTCTTTGCAATTGGCCTCTCGCAGAGCGCCTAGCAAACCGCCGAGCTGACCGAGCTTGATCCAGCGATGCGGAAAGCGCGAAATATCCGGATTGGCCTGTCCTTTGAGCGCAATAACATAAACGTCCAAACCATTGGCGAGCGCCGCGTCGCAAACCGCAGCGGGTATCGATCCAGCCGCCGCGATAACTCCGAGCCGAGCAGGAAGCAAACGATCCGTCATTGCCACGCTCGAATCGGCATCATGTCAGTTCAACTGCCGTTACGCGGCACGCAGAGGGAGCGGTTGGAGCCAGTCTTGATAAACTGAACGATGCGCTGAACCTGCGAGTCGTCTTCGAACATCTTTTCGACATCCTCCAGCCTTTCGAGCAGCGTGCCTTCCGTGGCGAACAGCATCCGGTAGGCCTTGCGCAGATTATGGATCTGCTCGCGCTCGAATTCACGCCGTTTGAGGCCAACGATGTTCAATCCGGCCAGATGGGCGCGGTTGCCGAGAACCATTCCGAAGGGGATCACATCATTTTCGACCCCAGACATGCCGCCAATGAAGGAGTAAGCGCCGATACGCACGAATTGGTGGACTGCCGAAAGGCCGCCGACGCTGGCGTAATCCTCCACAGTACAGTGTCCGCCAAGCGTCGCGTTATTCACAAGCAGCACGTGATGGCCGATCTGGCAGTCATGTGCGACATGCGCGCCGGTCAGATACAACCCGTTATTGCCGATCCGAGTGACATGACCGCCCTGTTCGGTACCCGGATTCATTGTGACATATTCGCGGATGATATTGCCGGACCCGATGATGAGACGACTGTCCTCCCCGCGATATTTGCGGTCTTGCGGTGCCTGTCCGAGCGAGGCGAAGGGGAAAATCTGCGTCCGTTCGCCGATCTCGGTTTTGCCGCCAATCACAACATGGCCAGAGAGGCGGACATGATCGTGAAGGACAACTTCCGGACCGATTACGCAATAAGGCCCGATTTCGACGCTAGCGCCGATTTGCGCGCCAATCTCAACGATTGCGGTCGGGTGAATTTTCGTTTCGGAACCGGCGAGGCCGTTTTCCTGGTAAGCAACGGTTTCAACCATCAGCTTGACACGCTTGGCGGAGTTTTTGAGGGATCGATAATCATGGCACTGATCTCTGCTTCCGCGACGAGTGCTCCTTCTACCTTCGCGTCGCATTGAAACCGCCATACCGGCCCGCGATTGCGGATCTTGCGGACATGGAAATGCACCGTATGGCCGGGGAAAACGGGACGCCGGAATTTGGCCTTGTCGATGCTCATGAAATAAACGATTTGCGGCTGATAGGTTTCGCCGAGCGCCGCAACGCAGATCGCTCCGGCGGTCTGCGCCATGCCCTCCACGAGCAAAACGCCCGGCATGACAGGAAAATCTGGGAAATGCCCCTGGAAGCAGGGCTCGTTTATCGTGACGTTTTTGATGCCTACCGCGGAATTATCACCATCGATGTCTATGATCCGGTCGATCATCAGAAACGGATAGCGGTGAGGCAGAAGTTTGAGAACGCGCGAAATATCCGCGCTGCCAAGTGTTTCCCCGGCAATGGACTCGCTCATTGCGGCTGCTCCATTCGGTCTTGCTCCCTTTGTCCCACAGCCATCTAATCGCCCAGCTTAGTCAAATCCTTCAACTGCTTGCCGCTCAGCTTTTCGGCCAGCCGCTTCACCAGAGCGATCTCGCGCGCCCACGTTTTGAGCGGTCTAGCGGGCGTGCCGCCCCAGCGTTCACCGTGCGGTACGTCCTCGGAAACACCGCTATTGCCGGCAATTTGAGCACCAGCGCCAACCTTTATATGGCCGACAATGCCGCATTGGCCACCCAGAACGACAAAGTCCTCAAGCGTCGCGCTTCCGGCAACCCCTGCAAGCCCAACGATTACGCAATGTCTGCCAATCATGACGTTATGGCCAATCTGCACGAGATTATCAATCTTTGTGCCCTCGCCGATCACCGTATCGCGAAGCGCGCCGCGGTCTACCGCACTGTTTGCGCCGATCTCGACCCAGTCCTGGATGATGACACGGCCGATCTGCCTGACCTTGAGGTGTCCTT
>CAYVJO010000350.1:0-3870 GCA_964451735.1 uncultured Hyphomicrobiaceae bacterium
GGACTGAGACGGGAAGGTCGTTACGATGCGCCGCTCTTCCGTGGCGCCCGCGAGACACTTGTCAGGCTCCGCGATCAGGATGACGTGCTGCTCGGCATCGCGACGGAAAAATCCCGCCGGGGTGTCGATCATCTTCTCAATGAGCAAGGATTGACCGGCCTGTTCGCGACCATTCAGACCGCCGATGACGCTCCGTCCAAACCGCATCCAGCAATGATCCATCAAGCCATGCGCGAAACAGGGGCTCATCCGGACGCGACTGCTATGATTGGCGATACGGATTTCGACATGCTAATGGCGGCAGCGGCCCATGTAATGCCGGTCGGCGTCGCGTGGGGCTATCAGGGGGAGGACGAGTTGAGACGGGCAGGGGCGTTGCGTGTTGTAAAGAGCTTCGATGAGTTGCTGGATCACCTCGAAAATTCGGGAAAGACACCTGCTATATGAAGAACGGCCATTCTTCCCGAACGCCGAAACCTAAGCGCTTTTATGCACAAGTCAGCGTCAAGACCGGCGAACATGGCTGGGGCGTATTGCTCGACTCCCGCCCAGTCAAGACGCCTGGACGCTTGATGCTCAATCTTCCCAACCGCCTGCTGGCCGAGGCGGTCGCGAAGGAATGGCGCGATCAGGCCGTCGAGATCGATTTTGCCGCCATGCCTTTGACAAGGCTCGCCAACACTGCCATCGACGGCGTAAGCGCGAATGCTAAGGCCGTGGCTGAGGATATATTGACCTTCGCTGGACGCGATCTTCTCTGCTACCGCGCGGAGCAGCCAGCCGATCTGATCGAGCGTCAGAAACGTATGTGGGACCCGCTCATCATCTGGGCGATGACGCATTGCGGCGCGCGCATGACGGTCACGAATGGCGTTATGCCAGTCGATCAGTCTGGCGGCGCGCTGGATGCCGTTCGCGACGTCTTTGCGCGGTTCGACCCGTTCGCCCTGACGGCCTTGCACGTTATGACTAGCCTAACCGGCTCCGCGATCCTGGCCCTCGCTCATGCCGAGGGATATCTGGCGTTGGAGGATTGCTGGGCCGCTGCTCATGTCGACGAGGATTATCAGAGCGAGCGCTGGGGCGAGGATAGCGAAGCGAGAGCCCGTCGCGAGGCGCGATTCGCGCAAATGCTCGTCGCCTCGGAATTTTTTAGGCTGAGCCGCCCTGCTGAGCCATGAGGTCTGCACCGCGTCTCGCGACACGGCCTTGCATCGTCTCACATGGCTTTCACTCCATCTTGACTTCCGGCTCCGCTTTTTTTCGGATACGTAAATTGAACCGATATCGTGAACTCCCGAAGCTGTCATGGCCGATCCTCAGACGCAAGACGGGGCCGTTCCCTCCTTCGTCCATCGTTTGCACGGCGCGCAGACATCAGTCTGGCTAAGCGCAGCGCTCGGTGGGGCATTGCTGACGGCGATGGCCTCATATTATGGCGGCTGGCGGATCGGCGCAGGCGGCCTGCTCGGCGTTCTGGGAGGGTTTGCGCTCTATCACGCGTCATTCGGCTTCACCTCAGCATGGCGCACTCTCATCCTCACCGGACGGGGCGGCGGTGTGCGCGCGCAGATTCTGCTCATCGCGCTTGTCAGCATGGTGTCCTTTCCGCTGATCGGGTGGTCCGGCGCGTGGGGGCTCAGCGTCTCAGGCTATATCTTCCCCTTCGGGGTCGCAGCCGCTTTCGGAGCTTTCCTGTTCGGCTTAGGGATGCAGCTCGGCGGGGGCTGCGGGTCTGGCACGCTTTACACAGCCGGTGGCGGCAATACGCGCATGATCGTGACGCTCGCGGCTTTCATCGCCGGCTCTCTGATCGCAACCGCCCATTGGGACGCCTGGCAGGACCTGCCGGCTTTTCCGCCCATTTCGCTGATATGGTCGGCCGGGCCAGTGCTAGGGCTCGTTGTCGCGACAGCGGCCCTTGGTGCGCTTGCATGGCTGAGCCTTTCCTGGGAAAAACGCCTGTATGGAAAAGCCGAGTCTGGCCAGGCGACAGTCTCCTGGTTTCAAGGCCCATGGTCATGGCAAAGAGGGGCGATCGTGCTCGCGCTCACGTCGGTCCTGACACTCATCGTTCTCGGGCGCCCTTGGGGCATCACCTCGGCCTTCGCTCTGTGGGGCGCCAAGATCGCCGATATGGCAGGCCTTGATGTCGCAACTTGGCCCTACTGGCTGTATTCCGCCGCGCTTACGGCGCCAGTTCTGGCCGATGCGACGAGCGTTCAGGATTTTGGCATCGTTTTAGGCGCGCTTATGGCGGCTGGGCTTTCGGGGCGATTTGCCCCCACCGCGCGGATCAGAATGCGCCCGGCGCTGGCGGCGATTCTCGGCGGGCTGATGATGGGCTATGGCGCCCGCCTCTCATATGGATGCAATATCGGTGCGTTTCTGGGGGGCACGATCTCGGGCAGCCTTCACGGCCTCGGATGGCTGATCTTCGGTTTTCTTGGCAGCATGGCTGGCGTTCGGCTTCGGCCTTACTTCAAACTTGCCTAGAGCATCGACCCAAACAGTGCACAGCGTCTTTCGGATAAATCAATACTGAAACAGTCAGCTAGAGCGCCGCTGCCTTGGACGCTAAATCAAAAGTCCAGCTCTCGGACAGCGTACCGGAAGCCGCCCAAAGCCTTCCGGGAAGCGCGCCAATCGTGACGTGCAGCTGTGGCCTCTATGCTACGGATATCTTTTTTCGTCGCTGCAGACCGTCGCTTGCTTTTTTTTGTCTCATTCGAATGTTACATCACGATTGAGCTTGGTTGCCTGGCATGTGAGGGAATTTATCATGCGCATCGTTTCTACGATGTCTGCAACTGTGCTCGTTTCGCTTTTGCTCAGCGGACAAGCCAACGCTGCTGACATCTATCAAGGTTCCGGAGGTTCGCTCAAAGACGGGCCATATACTGCTCCGAGCACAATATATTTTGCAATTCGCGGCGGGGCGACCTTCGCCGATGAAACAGATTTTGACATTGCCTTAGGCGACGCCACCCTTAATGTCGAAAACGAATATGACGAGCCAGGTTTCTTCATATCCGGCGCGATCGGCGTATCTCTGGCCAGTTGGACTGGCGTTGAAGGTCTGCGCGGTGAGTTGGAACTCGGTTATCTCCGGAACGACATCGACCAACATATCGTAGCTGGCGGAGCCTTCGACAGTGCGGACTCCTTTGGCGAAACCTCGGCTATTTTCGGTCTTGCCAATATTTTTTACGACTTCAATCAATTCGGCCGGATAAAGCCGTTTCTAGGCGCTGGTATCGGTATCGCTAAAGTGAAGTTCGACGATCATGGTGTTGATCTGAGCGGAGATGGCATCAGCAATGGCAATAATACCGTTGTTCAAAATGACAGCGATACTGGCTTTGCCTATCAGCTTTCGGCCGGCGCGAATATTACAATCACAGAAAGTGTCGATCTCGAACTCGGCTACCGCTATTTGGGGATCACGGGTGTTGATCTAACCTCGACCACCGGCCCGACGTCGGATGTGGATGTCGATAACCACATCGTTTATGGCGGCCTGCGCTTCAAACTGTAATCCTGAAGCGCCAGGCTGTAGCGCTCTATTGTTGGTTTCAGAATCGGATTTACCCGATAGCCGATATGCGCTTTTGATCTGGTGCGCTAGAGCGTAATCCGCAGAAATGGAAACCGGTTTTGCGAAAAGACTACGCTTAAACAAAGAAATAGCGCTCCGTTATGTTTCCATCAGAACGGGGCTCTAATACCGATTGACGGGGCGGAAAAGGAGGGGTTTGTCCCTCCTTTTTTGTTGGCGAAGACAGCCCTGATCCGAAACGGCGTTATCGCTGCAAGAAGAGTCCGGCTGAGCTTGGTCCAACTGGCGGTTGAACACACCGGACCCTTCTG
>CAYVJO010000351.1:0-3853 GCA_964451735.1 uncultured Hyphomicrobiaceae bacterium
TTCTGGGCTCTCCACCGCGTATCTTCGAGTTGATCTACTGGCCCTTGGTGCAGATGCTAATGTGGGGATTCCTGCAAGTGCATCTGGCGGCGTCCACATCGCTTTTCGTCAATGCGGCGGGCCTGCTGATCGGCTCCGTCCTGCTATGGGACGTGATGATGCGCGGGCAGATCGGTTTTTCGCTCTCGTTTCTGGAGGAGATGTGGTCCCGCAATCTTGGCAATATCCTCATGAGCCCGCTAAGGCCTAGCGAGTACATCGCCGCACTGATGGCGATTAGCCTCATCAGGCTGGCGATCGGCGTGCTGCCCGTTATTTTCCTCGCGGATTTGTTTTTCGGCTTCAACCTTTTCAGTCTGGGGCTGCCGATCGGCGCGTTTTTCGCCAATCTCATTTTCGCGGGCTGGACAATCGGCCTTATCGCCAATGGCGTCGTGATCCGCTATGGTTTGGGGGCAGAGTCATTTGCCTGGGTCGCTGTGTTTTTTTTCCTTCCCTTGTGTTGCGTGTATTATCCATTGACGACATTACCCGGATGGCTTCAGCCCGTCTCCATGGCGCTACCTCCGACGTATGTATTCGAAGGTCTGCGGGCCATCATCATCGACCGCGTTTTCCTGCCCGAACTCATGATCAAGGCTTTTGCCCTCAACATCCTCTATTTTGCTGGAGCCTACGCGCTTTTCCTTCATTTTCTCCGTCAAGCGCGGATCAATGGGTCCTTGATGCAAATCGGCGAATAGCGTGAAGCGGCAGTATGCAAAGGAGACTAAGATGCGAATACGATTGATCCTCACTGTCGCGCTGGCGTTTTCAGTTGGTGCGCTGGCGGCAGTCATCTTGCTGCCAAAGGAGCGAGCAGTCACGGCCCAGAGCGGCAGAGCGTTGATTGGCGGGCCTTTCACTCTCAAGAATCAGAAAGGGGAAATCGTCAAGGACAGCAATTTTCGCGGCAAATACATGCTGGTGTCATTCGGCTACACCTACTGCCCCGATATTTGTCCAGCCGAGTTGAGCGTTATGTCAAACGCGCTCGAAAAACTCGGCGACCAAGCCGACAAGGTCGTTCCTATCTTCATTACTATCGACCCGGATCGGGATACGGCGGACCAATTGGCGCTCTATCTCCAAAGCTTTCATCCGCGCATGGTCGGCTTGACTGGCACGGCAGAGCAGATCAAGGAAGCAGCAAGTGCTTATCGCGTCTATTACGCCAAGGCCGATGGAGGATCGCCCGATAGCTATCTTATGGACCACTCGACATTCATGTATCTCATGGACTCCAAGGGCGAGTATATCACCCATTTCGGCTACGGGATAACCCCCGACGACCTCGCCTCACGCATATCGGATGCGATGAAGAAGGGGGCGGCCTAATCACTGCCTGCCTCGTCGCTGTTCACAGTTTTTTAGTAGCCTCCTCAATCATGCCAGAGGGCGTCAGAGTGCAATAAGCTTATGAAATAGCTGAATTTCTTATGCCAGACGCATTGGCCTTGCCAATGATCGCTGCGGTTTTTATTGCGGTGCAGCAATTTTGCCCGTATTCGCGAGCAGGCTGGTGATAAGGTCGTAGATGATTCACCTTGATGAAGGGTTCTCCAGGTGCTGTATCATCTACATGAAATGGTCCGCGCCGCATTGAACCCGGCGTTGATAGCTGCAAATTCGACAAAACGGATTATGCGCAACCCCTACAACCCGTTGGCGCATATGACGGTTGGAAGAGGCGCCGCGGCAGCGGCTGAGCTGATCGAGCGAACCACGCGACAGTATGCCAAGCCGGAATTCGGCATCGGTGCAACCACCGTCGCCGGACGCAACCTCGCCGTGCGCGAGCGTATCGTCTGGCAAAAACCATTCTGCCGTCTCATCCATTTTCATCGCGATTTGCCGGTCGAGGAGGCCATGCAAGCGACGCGGGTTCTCGTTGTTGCGCCCTTATCCGGCCATTATGCGACGCTTTTGCGCGGTACGGTCGAAGGCTTGTTGCCGTTTCATGAGGTTTACATCACTGATTGGAGCGATGCCCGGATGGCGCCGGTCGAAGTCGGCGCCTTTGATCTGGATTGCTACGTAGATTACATCCTCGACATGATCCGCCTTTTCAAAGGCGACGTGCATGTCATGGCTGTTTGCCAGCCTTCGGTTCCAGTAATGATGGCGGTCTCCTATCTTGAAGCCATCAAGGACGCCGCCGCGCCGCGGAGCATGATCTTGCTTGGTGGCCCCATAGATACGCGCGTCAATCCAACAGCAGTGAACAAGGTGGCCGTCGAAAAAGGGATCGATTGGTTTCGCCAGCATGTCGTTACCGCCGTGCCGTGGCCTTATCCAGGGCAAGGCAGGAAGGTCTATCCAGGCTTTCTTCAACTCATCAGCTTCATTTCCATGAATATGGACCGCCACGTTAATGCCCACAAGGACCTTTTCTTCAGTCTTGTTAATGGAGATGGTGATTCCGCCGAAAAACACCGCGAATTCTACAATGAATATTTGGCAGTTATGGATTTGACAGCCGAATTCTATCTCCAAACGGTTGAAAAAATATTTATCGATCATTCTTTGCCGAAAGGGCAGATGTTCTATCGTGGCCACCTCATCGATCCTGGGGCGGTGCGGCGGGTCGCTCTGATGACAGTGGAGGGCGAGAAAGACGACATTACCGGCGTCGGCCAATGTCATGCCGCCCATCTTTTATGCCGTCACTTGTCCAAAGCCATGAAAAAACATCATCTGCAAGCGCAGGCTGGCCATTACGGCATATTCAACGGATCACGCTTCCGTTCCGATATCGTGCCAGCCATAACGGCTTTCATACAGCGCCATGACCTGCGTGCAAAAGGTATTTTGCGCCGGATTTTTGGGGAGGTTTGTGGAGTGCGGCGAATCGAAATGTCTCCCCATCCGATTGGGCCGGCGGAAGTGGGCGCTGTCGTTTCATCGTGTCCGGCAAGTCCGGGCAGAGCGCCTAAGGCGCAGATGGAAGGGTATTCAACCGATCGGAAACGTCGTCTTCTGCCAGCGCCGCAGCATGACGCAAGTGGCGCGCTGTCTGAATATCGGCGTTGAAGCGCCCAAATGCTTTCAATAAACCGTTACTTGCCGGATTTACCTTTACGTCATTAGAGCCTGGTTAGACTTTCTGGATTATGATTTCCTACGTGTTGTTACGAGGTGAGACATAAGGCCTATAGCCAAAAGGAGGTTTTATGATATCTTTAGAGTTTATTTCTGACTGTCGTGCATATGCAACAGCGTTTCGTCTGCACACATGATAATGTTTTCGCTTCGATATACCGGTTAAGGTTTAGATCCGATTTAGGACAATTTCATCGATGTTTGTGACACAACAACAATCGCTGGAAGCAGCTCTCAAGGTTAAACTTGTTGAAGTCGGCTGCCCGCTGGAGTTGCGTCGCTCAAGACGGGCCCGTCGCTTTTCGTTAAAGGTGAGCCATACAGAACGGGCCGCTATCCTTACTTTACCTGCCGAAGTAAAAGTTGAGGAGGCTGGCCACTTTCTTTCACGTCATATGGAATGGTTGAAACGGCAGATCGATCGGTTGCCTCGTCCCATTCCTTTTGAAGATGGCGTCGTGATACCACTTCGAGGTATGTCGCATAAAGTCAGCTTTGTAGGTGCTGTGCGGTATCAGGGTGTCGTATGGGTTGAAGAGACGGACTCGCTAACACAAATCGAACAATGGGATATCGCCGAAGCCAGTAATGTTAAGGCTAAAAGCAAAAATGACGTTTCAATCAATGCGCGGGACCTCCCGCGCATCTGCGTTTCTGGGGGCCAGCAGCATGGTCCGCGCCGCTTGGCTGATTGGCTGAGAAACCAGGCAAA
>CAYVJO010000352.1:0-3837 GCA_964451735.1 uncultured Hyphomicrobiaceae bacterium
GGCTGGGAATATCCGGCCTTCTGGGCCTCTGCGCTGCTCGTGCAGGCGCTGATCGGCGGCGGCGTCTTCGCTCTCGCCGAAGGGAGGCGCCAGTCATGAAGCTGATCGTAGACGGCGTCTGGCGTGGCGACATCGAACCGGATGCGGACACGCGGGCGAAGATGGCTGAATGGAGGGGGGCATTCGCAGAGCGGGTCGAAGATGACGCTGACGCGAACTATCCGCCAGCCACCGGTCGCTACCACCTTTATGTATCGCCCGCGTGCCCATATGCGCAGAAGACCCTCGTGGCGCGCGCGCTCATGGGACTTGAAGCGGCAGTCCCGGTTTCCATCGTCCACCCGGTCTGGAACACGCCCGATGGATGGCGCTTCGGCGAAGATCGCTTCGCGACGCCGGACCATGTGACGGGAAAGGCCTCCCTCCATGAGGTCGTCAGCGCGGCGGCGCCCGGCTACACCGGCAAGGTGACGGTGCCGATATTGCTCGATACGGCAAGCGGCCGGATCGTCTCGGCGCAATCAACGGACATTGTGCGCATGATAAGCGGTCCGCTCGCGCGCTTCGGCGCGCGAAAGCGCGATTTACGGCCCCATGCGCTTGCGGCGCAGATCGACACGCTGTCGATGCGGATACGCTCGGATATCGGCGACGCTGTTTATGCGATGTCCGATGCGCCGGACCAGCAGACCTATGAGTCCACCCGGACGCGGCTCTATGCGGCACTCGACGATCTTGAGGAGCGCCTTCAAGGAAGCGGAGACGCGTTTCTGTTCGGGAGGCTGCCGACAGAAGCCGACATCCATCTGTTCACACCGCTCGTGCGGTTCGATGCCGTCTATGCGCCGTTGTTCCGGATCGGGCCGAAGCGGCTCATCGACTATCCGGCGCTCGCTTCGTTCGTCGCGCGGTTCGAGCGTCTGGAAGGTGTCGCCGCGACTGTCGATCGCGAGGCTATCTTACTGCACTATTATGACGACTGGCGCGTCGCCAATCCGCGCATCGTGCCGCCCTGGCCCGCAACGGAGTGGCGTTCGGTCGAGCAGGGTCTCGCTTCATGGCGGAGCCTGCCGGCATGACCTCGATGCTCGCCATCCTGTCGTTTCTCGCCGGCATCGGCCTTGCGGTTCAGGCTGGAGCCAATGCCCGGCTCGCCAAGGCATTGGGGACGCCCTACGTCGCCACGGCCATCCAGCTTGCGATCGGCGGGGCTATCCTGTTCGCTCTGGCCGCTGCGACCGGGGCGCTGCCGGCGCTTGGACATGTCGGGCAGGGCCCCTGGTGGCATGCTGTGGCCGGTGCCGTGAGCGCGATCTATGTGCTCGCTGTCATCCTCGTCGCGCCACGGCTGGGGGCGGTTGTCGCCATCGGTGTACTGATCGCGGGCCAGACCTTCGCCTCGCTGCTGCTCGACGGCCTTGGCATCCTTGGCGTGCCGCAGCGGGGTTTCCCGATCTCATCGCTCATCGGCGCGGCACTCACGCTCGGCGGCGTGTCTGCTCTGGTGCGTGGCCAGGCTGGCGAAATCACTGTTCTGCGCACCAGACCCGGGCTGGTGGCGCTCGCACTTTTCTCGGGCTCGCTCCTGCCGTTACAGGGCGCCGTCAACGCACTGCTTCGCGCTGATCTCGGCGCGCCGCTTGCCGCCGGCCTGGTCAGCTTCACGGTGGCAACGCTCACAATGGTTGCGGTGCTGCCGATCACGCGGGCTTATCTGGGTGGATCACCGCCGCGCTTCGGCGGCCTTGGCGAAATGCCGGCATGGGGCTGGCTCGGCGGGTTGATGGGCGCATTCTATGTGACCACCGTGTTTTCCGCCATTCCGGCAATCGGTGCGGCAAGCGTTGTCGCGCTGACAGTGGCGGGCCAGCAGGCGGCGTCCGTCATCGTGGATCGTGTCGGTCTCCTCGGATTTCCGAGGCGCGAGATCACAATGCTTCGTCTGGTTGGAGTCCTGCTCATCTTCGCCGGCGTGGCGGTCATCCAGTTTCCAAGGACGTAAAACATGTCAACGACCACAGCGTGGCTCATGCTCATTCTGTCCGGCCTCGTTGACGTGGCATGGGCTCTCTCCATGAAGAAAGCGAACGGCTTCGAAAACCTCACATGGTCTGCCGTTTCGTTGGTTTTGCTCGCCGCCTTCGTTGTCATGCTGACCAAGGCACTCGCGGTCCTGCCGGTTGGAACCGCCTACGCCGTTTGGACCGGGATAGGCGCAGCAGGAACGGTGATTGCCGGTGCCGTCTGGCTTGGAGAAGCCGTGAGCCTCGACAAGATCTGCGGAGTGCTTCTTGTCCTTGCGGGCGCGTGGATTTTGGTCGTGCGGCCTCCGCGCGAACGACCGATGGCCTGGTTGCGCTCCCCCCCTTATCCGCCCGAAGCCGAGCGGTGCGCCTTCACGGCGGAGGAATCGATCAGCACCTTGGCCGGAGGACCGCCGGCGCTGGCCAGCCGTGGAAGAGGTCGACCCAGACGCCCTTTGCGGCCCAGCGGACATAGCGGTTGTAGAGCGTCTTGTGCGGTCCGTAGTCGGGCGGCGCATCGATCCAGCGCCCGCCGGACTTCAGAACATGGACGATGCCGCTGATCACCCGGCGGTCGTCAACACGCGGCTTGCCACGCGTGTCCGTCGGCAGATGCGGCTCGATCCGCGCAAATTGCGCGTCCGTGAGCCAGAAACGATCCCGATTCATCCGTGCTTCCTTCCGGAAGCCGTGAATCACGCCGAGCCGGCGAAGCCAACAACTTTATGGGTCCAAGCCCTAAATCGACGTCAGTCTGCATTCCAGCTCGATCCTATGCCCGATCGCGTCGAACCGCGTCTGGCGCTGCTGGCCGCAAAGGCGCCGACGGCTGACGTATGACAACTTGACCCTATCGGTCGCCGCTCAAGACATTTCGAACAGGCGTCGATATCGCCCATAGGCGGGACATCTCAGTGCCGAAAGGGGTCGAACTGCGGTGCTTGATCAAACTGATGCTTCTCAGGCCGCGCCGAGCTTGCGGGTCCGGAAGCGCGCGACCTTGTCTCGATTGCCGCAGACGCTCATCGAACACCAGCGGCGGGTGTTGTTGCGGCCGCGATCGTAGAAGACCATTTTGCAGTCATGATTGGCGCAGCGCTTGAGCCGCGCCGGCTCGGCCTCGCAGACGAAACGCGCGAAATCGAGCGCGATCAACGCTGCCGGCCCGGCGCTCCCGTCGAGCATTAGCGCCAGATCCCACCCTGTGCCGTCCCGACGCAGCTCATGGCGTTCAGCCAGCTGCGAGAGCAGGAGATTGACGGCCGCAACTAGGGAATCCGGCACCGCTTCACTCTGCCGAAGCTGATCGACGGCCGGCCGTAGGGTTTCGCGCAACGCCTTGATCTCCATCCGGGCGGCCGCAGTCTTGGCCTCGCCCAGCTCGGCGGCGGCGAGCCAGGCCGCCATCGATTGCGGCTGGTCTAGCAGGTCACAGGGACCGGTCTCGGTCATCGCGGTGGTGTTGAGCAGGTCGAGCCAAAGTCGGCCGCCCATGAAGGGAAAGCCGTCGCGATAATCACGCCTGGTCAGGGTTGGCGGCAAGGACCGTTCCGCATGTCGCGTGAGGACAAAAGAAGCCATAACCTGTGATTTATCGATTGACAGGTTACGTGTCAAATGACACCGTTCAATTATTGAATGACAGGTTACTGAATTCACTCATGCGATACCTCGCTTGTTCTGCTGCCTTCGCCACGGTCCTCGCGTTTGGAGCTCCCCTCGTGTCCCTCGTGAACCTTGCCACACCTGCCCTCGCCCAGTCTGTCGCCGTCCGGTACAGAACCGTGAATGTTCAGGGCCTCGACATTTTCTA
>CAYVJO010000353.1:0-3833 GCA_964451735.1 uncultured Hyphomicrobiaceae bacterium
GCGAAATATCACGCGTCCCTTTTCCAGATCGTAGGGCGTCATCGCCACGGTTACCCGATCTCCTGCGATGGTTTTAATACGGTTTCGTTTCATACGGCCCGCAGTATAGGCGATAATCTCATGTCCATTATCGAGTTGGATGCGAAATCGTCCATCCGGAAGCACGTCGGTGACGGCTCCCTCGAACTCCAATTCTTCTTCTTTAGCCATTACGTCTCCTAATTTTATCCTGCATGCCCGGAGCCATCCGTATCGCAGTGCAGCAGATAGCGACCACTCAGCCCCTTAATATGCATAAAACGCTTTTCATCGCCATGATCTTGAGCAAGCCTGGCGGTTATGTCCCCATTGCGGAGCCCTTGTGCAAGCCAAAAGCGGATATGGAAGGCTGGCGGTAAGGCTGTCAACGAGACCCTCGCTTGGAAAGGGCTGGTTCGAGCACGCAGTACAACTCATCGCAGGATTCCGACAATGGCCGCCGCGACCTTTTTTCCCTGCCCATTTGCCGCAATCGCGAAGCCCAAATGCGTCGACTCTTCCGCCAGAAGCATCGCTTGATGCTTGCCCGATTTGAACCATTGGCGCGTGAAATAGGCGACGTCCGCTTCCGTAGGCGCGACGCCGCAGCCGCCACAAACAGCGCTCAGCACGGCGAGCGATTGCCAATCTGGCTGGAACTCCTCCGGTAATGCGGCGTAAATGTCATCGACCGTGCGAATGCTGTAATCCCGATCCCCTGGACCGGGCATGAGGGTCCGGACAGCGCTTGTCAGCGGAGCGCTCAGCGCGAGAGGCGGCCTGCCCGTCGCTTTGCGCTTCTCGTTAATATGCCGCAGCGCCGCTTTGGCCTGACCTTCCTGCGTTAGCGGCGACATGCCGGCGTCCGACGCAGTTGTATCGGGCGCACCAGGACCGGCAAAAGTCTGCACCGCGTAGAGGCGGCCATCCGTGCCCGCTGTAAGCCCGTAGCCGAGTGCGTTGAGCCCCGGTCGGAGGATATTGGCCCGATGGCCGGGACTGTTCATCCAGCCCTCATGCATCTGGCGGACATGGTCCTTGGTCAATGGCGGAGAGCATCCATCGCATTTAGCGATATTCTCCGCTATCAGCAGCCAACGGTCGCCACCGGCGCGCCGGTAGCGGACTCCTACCGTTTCACCCTCGGGAGAATGATGCGAATAATAGTTGCGCAAGAGCATGTCCTCGGCGTGGGATTGCGCCGCCACGTTCAGCTTTGGCTCCAACATCATGGGCGGCAAGCCGTTTTTAGAGCGAGACTGGTTAACCAGACGAAGAGCGAGATCGCGCATGCCGTCCATGCCGTTCGCCCAAACCGGCGATGAGGCCATCAGAAGCGCGACAAGACAGGCGGCGGTGAATCGCGATGGACTGCAACGAATTGGAACCATTCGCCATAGCCTCCATGGATCTGGGGGTAGGATTCGCGACTTCATTCGATCGGAAATGAACCATCCTCGCGGGCAGGTCAACCCTTCTTGCGCAGTGCGGCAGGCCGATAACCGGATGCGTTTGAAGCTCAAAGCCGTCCTGTTTTGCAGCATTCGGAGCCGCCATTGGCGCCCGTGAACACCAAAATCATGCATCATAACGAGCGGTGCATAGCGCTGTGATGTCCCGTTTCCACCCATCATTGAGGATATGCGGCAGGGTCAGGCGACCGCTCCGCTCCGCCTCAACGCTTCGATCTCTATCGGGGAAAGCCCGAAATCGGAGAGCACTCGGTCTGTATGCTCCCCCGCGAGTGGCGCGCGAGTTCGGATGCCGCCTGGCGTTTCCGACAGATGTAGAGGCGTGCCCGCGATGGTGAGTGGATAGGCCGCGCCAGGTATCTCCACTTCAGCCAGCATCCCGCGTGCGGCGAAATGCGGGTCGGCGAATATGTCGTCCGCCCCGAAGACAGGGCCGAAAGGCACCTTGCCGCCCAATGCCTCCATCAACTCCTGCTTGGTCCGGCGGGCTGTCCATTCGCCAATGAGAGCATTGACCTCGTCACGCCGTTCGAGCCGCGCCGCATTCGTTGCGTAACGCGGATCGTCCGTAAGGTCCGCCCTGTCCATGATCTGGGCCAATGGCTCCCAGAATGCGTCCTTTGGAACTCCGAGACTGACGAAACCGTCCTTGGCCGGAAACAATCCGAAGGGGCATAGTAACGGATGCGATCCACCCTCGGTCTTGGGCGCAATGCCCGTGGTGCTAAATTGAAAAATGATCCGCTCACAGACGGCGAGAACCCCGTCCACCATGCCGATATCGAGGAATTGGCCGCGTCCAGTTCGCTCCGCGCGCCAGCAGGCGGCTGCAACGCCATAGGCCAGAAACAGCGCAGGCATAATATCGCCGACGCCTGGGCCGATCTTGACCGGCGGTCCGCCTGGCGTTGCGCCTGTAATGCCCATGATGCCGCCCATCGCCTGAGCCACCGGGTCATAGGCTGGCCAGTCAGCATAGGGGCTTTCGCCAGTTCGTTTGTCCCCGAAGCCGCGCAGCGCCGCATAGACCAGACGCGGATTAATCCGGGTGAGCGTCTCATAGTCAAGCCCGAGACGGTCCATCACGCCCGCCCGGTAGTTTTCGATCAGTACGTCGCTTTTCGCAACAAGGCTACGCAGGAGGTCATTGCCGGCCTCATTTTTCAAATCGATGATAATGGATTGCTTGTTGCGGTTAATAGAGGCGAAATACGCGCCATAGCCGCCAGCCTCTGGCGAGGCTGCCCCCTTGAGAAACGGTCCGATCCGGCGCGAGTCCTCGCCCCCCGGCGGCTCGATTTTGATAACCCGTGCGCCATGATCGGCAAGCATCATGCTTGCATAAGGACCGGCCAGCATGTTCGTCAAGTCGATGACCGTCAAACCGTCGAGGACACCGTCCGGTTCTTGCGTCGTCTGCAAAGACATGGGCGAAACGCTCCGCCTTCTCCAACCGCGCCCTTTGGGCTTAAACGATTTTCACGCTTAATTCTCCGACTCCAGCAACGCCGCCCTTGAGCGCATCGCCCTTTTGTACCGAGCCGACGCCAGCGGGCGTTCCGGAAAAAATCAGATCACCTGCGCGCAGTGTGAAAAGACACGACAAATGCGCGATGATCTCCGGCGTTTTCCAGATCATCATGGCGATGTCGCTGTCCTGACGCCGCGCGCCGTTCACTTCGAGCCAAATGCGGCCCTGCCCTGGATGCCCGCTATCCCTTGCCGGAACGATGGCTGAACATGGCGCTGACGCTTCGAACGATTTTGCCGCCTCCCAAGGCCGCCCGCCTTTTTTGGCCTCCGCTTGCAAGTCGCGCGCGGTCATGTCTAGGCCCACGGCGTAGCCGAAAATGAGCTCGTGCGCCTGCTCCGCAGGAACGCTGCTGCCAGATTCCTTTAAAGCGATAACGAATTCGATTTCATGATGAACGTCGCTGCTTGATTTCGGATAGGGAAAATCTTCTCCCGGCGGCACGATGCAATCACCACTTTTGAGGAAGAATACGGGTGGCTCACGCGCAGGGTCCGCGCCCATCTCTATGACATGATCAGCATAATTCCGGCCAACGCAATAAATGCGATGGATTGGGAAAAGGGCCTGAGAACCCACGATGGGTAAGGTTGGAATGGGCTGTGGGCTGAATACGTAATCTCCCGCATATGACTGCGCTGGCATGGCATCGTCCTCGTTATATCGCGCTGCATGTGCGATGAAACAGACCATGAAATGCGCTTAAGATGCAATCGGGAAGGGAGATTTCAGGGCTAACGGAGCCAGGACCGGATCCTTTCTCGCCTAAGCAGAGATTCTTTGGTTGGCCAACGGATCGCGACCTCGTTCCA
>CAYVJO010000354.1:0-3824 GCA_964451735.1 uncultured Hyphomicrobiaceae bacterium
GCTATGCGGCCAATTGGGTGCGCAACATCAGGGATGTGATCCGCCTGCACGAGGTAATGAAGCAGGAGAGCGGAAGCGAATGGCGTCAAGCTTTGTTTCAGATCGTCCGCGAAACCCGCAAGCTCGCATTCAATTTCGCTTATGACGACACGCCTTGGAAAGTCAATCCAGCCAACCTTCAGGCCATGATCGCAACGCTGCGTCCTGAAGATTAAATCCTCGTATATTCGGGATGGTTTGATAATTTTTTGCAGGATTGGATTTTCAAACAGGCCACAGGCCATTACGGTGATATGCAATGACCTATGAGAAGGTTAGAGCGTAATCCGCAAAAGTGGAAACCGTTTCGCGAAAAGATTGCGCCAAGACAAAAGCCAGAGCCCGCGCTGACCCCATCAGGACAGATCAGCTTCTATTTTGGAGTTTTTCTTTGCCGTTTCTCGAAAGCTTTCCGGGCTTTATCATAAGCTTGCGAAAGTAAAGGCAGCATACGATCGAATGTAGCCTGCGAAGGGTTCAGTACAGAAATCCATCCCATCCAGCCATAGACCGGATGAGGGGTCAGCACGTCAAGTGCGGTAAAATCCCAGCACCCTTCGACGACTTTACCTTTGGATGGCCGGGCAGGCAGAGCACCGAACAGCATTATGAAGGTTGGTACCGGAACGCCGAAGTTCAAGCGGTACACACCAAGCCGATCAAGATCTGACGCGCGATCGTTTGGGCCGTCATGGTCCTTGAGCGTACAAAAATATGTCCCACGTTGAAACCTTTGGCGGGGATTATAGAAAAAGCTGGTTTCACCCCAGCTAAGCGCTGGTACGACATCTTGAAACCCACCTGAAATTCGGTCTGCAATCTGCTGAAATGTTAGGCCCGGGTCGATTGCTGCATCAATATGCGGCTTGCTGTTCATCCCATTCTGCCTTTTGGCGTAAAGGCCCGGCAAGATGGTTACCGGAACGAGGCCGATTATTCAGTGCTGAGTTTACCTAACACCATGGAAATTGAGAATGGCATTCACGAGGTCGGCGGTTCGATCCCGCCTGGCTCCACCAGCTTTCCAAAGCACTTATCGCGCCGGACTTCAGATCAGCATCGGCTACAGCGCTCTATGCGTCTGTATGAGCATCGGATAGTCCCGAAAACCGTTACGCTCTTCACGGTCCGGCGCTCCAGATCGACATGCGTTCAGCCTCTGAGCCAGGGAAAGCTGCGAATTTGCGGGGCCTTCGGTTTCATTTTGGTCTCCAGCTCCATCAGACTCAACGTCAAAGGTCCCGTTTCGTCGGCCTCATCCGTATCGCCGAGTTTAAAGGATTTAGCGTCAGGAAACGGGGCATCGGATCGATCTTCCGCTCCCTCATATTTATCTTCCTCATCAAAACGGAAGTCGGCGAGTTTAGCCATCAGAGAGGGTCTGGGCGCTTCTTGTTGCACGCTGCCTGCGGCAGACTCTAGCTCCGCGAATTTGCTAGCCGCGATTTCGAGCGGACTTACATACGGTTTCTTCCGCATGAACGCCGTGTTCAAGTGGCGGAATAACCGCGATACAAAAGTGGGCCGGAGCGTCGCAGCATCTTGCATGGTGGGCTCAGGATCGGACCAACCAGCGGTGCCGCTATTGACGAAGCGCGCCCGGTTCCCGGCTGCGGTGTTAACCGGAGCCGCATGCTTTTTAGCCTTCGCGCCAGCTTTTTCGGGCGCGTCAAATGCCTCCCTGTCGTTCTTTGGCCGGTCGATCCTCTCAGGGGGTGCCGCTTTCGTAGCGTTCGTGTGTGATGCATTTGGGGGCAAGATCCGGCCGGCTTTCTTCCCCCCGAGCGTCAAAGCCTCATCGGCTTTGGATGCGTCAGGCGTATGCGTATGCGGAGCCGGCTGCATAAGCCTGCCGACGGACGTGGTCATCCTCTGATCGGCTGCATATTCCAACTTTGGCCTAGGGGAAACAGGCTGCGGTGTTGGCTTTTTTGCTGTTTTCAACGCTTTTGCTTTGATGCCGGGGCGCGTGGCAGGATGTGAAACCGATCCGGTCTGGTCCTGGTAACGCATCTCATCAGGAGCGCTCATCGCGAGCGCGCGGCGGTAAGAACGGAATGCGGATGTTCGCCGTCCCTTGGATAGCGCTGGCGCCAGTGCCGCCGTGGCTATCCCCCAAAAGCCCGTATTCGTCAATGCACCGTGGAGCTTCAGAAAACCAGCAATGAGGAAAGCCAGCCCCGCCACGAGCTTGCGCGCACTCCAGATCGCGGCGCTCGCCGAAGTCAAACGCAGCCTTTCGGAGTGTTCAGCCAGTTCTAGACGCTCGATGAATAGTCGCCCACGCTCTGTAAGCTGAGGCGCGCGCCGAAGAAGCAGCTCATATTTGGATTGAAAATCGTGAGCTGCCACGAGGAAATCGTAATGGCTGCGAAGACTGCCCGCTTTTTCACGTGCTTGTGCCGAGGCCCGCTCGAACCCTTCGGAAAGCCTCTGAGGCCAGTCCGTGCTTGCGAGGCGCAAATGTGCAGCTCTGCGCGCCGCCGTCTCCATGTCCCTAAGCGCGCGCGCCATTTCCTTTGCATGGGCGACGAGCGCGCCTGCAAACATCGCTGTACGGTGCAGATTCCGAGGCAACGCCCGCGCTGCCGCAAGCGGATAAGCGGCGATTTCGGAAATTGTTGGTATGCGGTCTTTTTGTTGCGCCGCGTCTATCGTCTCCTGCAAAGCGACAAGGAAAGCTTCTGCATCCTTGAGGGCGAGCGACAGGCGCAGGTCGATGACGTCGTCATCCGGCACGTCTCCCTGTTGCTTCAAAAGCACGCGAAGCGCTTCAGCGCGAAAATGCTGATACGTGCCTTCTCCCTCGAAAGCATCGCCGAACCGGTTGTGATCGTCAGCAAGAGCGATTTCGCCTGCGGCCCAAAGATCGCGCCGCAGATGCAGGATTTCGGCAAGCGCAGGATGATCGTCGATGTCAAGAGATGCTTGAATCTGGACACGGAGCGCATTGGCGTCATCGAAAAATGCTCCGTGAGCCTGGATGCGCTTCAAGACGGAATGTGTTTCGGCGGTATGCCGTGCGTTGTCGCCGTTTGCTCTGGTCTGAAACGGGACCGGGGATCGGATCGCATCAAAGACGCTTTGCGCGTCTTTCGCAAGGGCAAGCGCACGGTTAGCCTGTTCAATCTGACGAGATTGCCTGCTATGAACCCAGCGTCGGCGTAGCCACCATAATGCGATGCTAAACCCAAGCCAAAGCGCAATTGCGCCCATAATAGACCAGACCTCATTCATGCGCAGGCAGGGAGTCCTCTTATCAGATTGACCAGCCGCGTCGGGGCGCTTCAGCACGGACTTGAAGTCTATAAGAGGAACAGCCTTGAGGAAACAAGGCTTTACGCAAAACGATAATACCTCCAATAACTGACGGACAGTTTGACTGTCCGCAGAACCATGTGGAAGAGGAGGCTTTTGTGCCCCATCAACCGCTAGAGGAGCTCAGCGCCGACTTGGTTTCGTCCGGCGCTCCAAAATGTCCGAAATAGCGAGAGTCGATCGCCTCTACCGGCAGTATGATCAAAACGTCGGTCGTGCCGAATTGGCGGTCTATCACGGCTCCATCTCCTATATAGGCGCCGAGACGGAGATAACCCTTGATCAGGGGCGGCATGGATTTGAGCGCCGCGCGCGCGTCGATCTCCTTGGCTGGGATCGTATTCATATTAACGTAAAGCCTGTCATGGGCCTTGACGCGCCACTCCTTGGGCGCAAGGGCGTTGTGATACAGGAAACTGAGCGCCATGGCGTGTTTTTTGGGATCGACACCGGGAAAACTGGCGCAG
>CAYVJO010000355.1:0-3823 GCA_964451735.1 uncultured Hyphomicrobiaceae bacterium
GGGGCAAGCTAAAGCTCGATCCTGAACGCCATAGCTGCACATGGGACGGTAAACAGGTCACGCTCACAGTCACGGAGTTTCTAATCCTCCAGGCTTTGGCCCAGCGCCCTGGCGTCGTAAAAAGCCGGGACGCGCTTATGGATGCAGCCTATGACGATCAGGTTTATGTCGATGACCGCACCATCGACAGTCACATCAAGCGTCTTCGCAAGAAGTTCAAATATGTCGATGACAATTTCGATGTGATAGAAACATTATATGGTGTCGGATATCGCTTCAAAGAATGACGCTGCTGGGGGACAACGCCATCGCCGTTGAAAGCATACGGCCCATCCATACGACAAGCATCGCAAGCTTAACGCGATTAAGCTGGCGCAGGCTGAAAAGAAGGCTTGCGCATTTCGGGTTCTACTACAAATTCACGTCCATTGCCGGACGCATCGTCGTTCTCAACATTTTCAGCTTGCTCTTTCTCTTCGCTGGAATGATCTATCTGAGCGATTTCCGCGACAAACTGATCGGCGCGCGCGCGAAAAGTCTTCAGATCGAAGCTGAAATCATTGCCAAAGCCTTGACGCTTGAGAGCGCGTCAGCTGTGTCTGACGGCTTGGACGATATTATTCTCGGCCAGCCTTCCGATAGCATCTACGGGATCAGCATCGAAAAGGCCGCCGAACTTTTGCGCAGCTTGATCAAGCCAACGAAAACGCATGGGTTCATTTACAATGCCGACGGAACATGGCTTGTCGATAGCAATCGCATTTATAGAAGTGGAAAGCTCACCCAGTATCAAAATCCCATCAAGCGTGTGGATCAGGTCGGCTTCAGCTACAAATTGTGGCTGGATTTGGAGCGCCCATTGCGCGAGACTCTGCCCCAGCTCGCTACGATCAGCATTCAAAACGGCAAGAATTTTGCCGAGGTCAAGGCTGCGTTGGAAGAGGGGAGCCCAACTCTCATTGCAAGAGAAAATGAGTTGGGTGAAACCGTCCTCAGCTATGCCGTTCCGATAGAGAGAGGCGGAGCCGTTCTCGGCGCGTTGATGCTAACCACCGACGACGGGGAAATCGACGCCATCCTTCTGCGTGAGCGCATCTCGATCTTCTGGCTCTGGGTGTACGTATCGATCGTGATGATCGTCGGCTCGTTTATCCTCGGCGGCATGATCGCCGGCCCGATGCGACGCCTTGCTCATGCGGCAGATAGCGTGCGCAGGAACATCAAAACCCGCACCGACATTCCCGACTTCTCGCATCGCTCCGACGAGATCGGGCATTTATCACGGGCCTTGCGTGAGATGACCAACACGCTTTACGCCCGTCTCGACGCCATTGAAAATTTCGCGGCCGACGTCTCGCATGAATTAAAAAATCCTCTTACCTCCATGCAAAGCGCAATCGAAACCCTGCCGCTCGCGCGCAGGCCGGAGGACCGGGATCGCCTCATCGAGATTGTGCGGCATGACGTCAGGCGGATGGACCGTCTAATCACGGATATTTCCGACGCCTCCCGTCTCGACGCCGAACTTGCGCGCGAAAGTCAGAGCGTCGTCAATATTGTCAGCGTTCTGGACAAACTTTGCGCCGCGCAAAAGGACATTCATCGCGATTGTTCTATCAAAATCGAATTTCAGATCAAGGGGGTGCCGCGCGCCGTCGCTCTCTCTGCAAGGAGTCCGTTCAAGGTCTACGGGCATGAAAGACGGCTAAGCCAAGTTATATGCAACCTTCTAGACAACGCCCTGTCCTTCTCGCCGCGCGAGGGCAAGATCCGAATCTCCTGTTGCATCATGCGGAAATCAAAAGAAATAGAGATCACGGTCGAAGATGAAGGCCCCGGCGTTCCGCCAGAAAATCTGGAAAAAATCTTCGATCGTTTTTACACTGATCGCCCTGATCACGAGGAGTTCGGCAAGAACTCAGGTCTTGGCTTAAATATTTCACGCCAAATCGTGACAGCGCACCGCGGTAGGATCTGGGCTGAAAACCGGCTCGCTCCTCCGATCAAGCCGAAAATGGGCGATCCGAAACCCGCGCGCGTGATCGGCGCGCGTTTCGTGATCCGCTTGCCGGTGATAAACCGTGACGGGTGAGGCCGCGGTCCTTTTTTACGGGAGCTGCGTTGCGCTTGGGAAAAACGCCGCCATCCTGACAGGTCCGTCCGGCAGCGGCAAATCCGATCTGGCCTTGCGGTTCATTTTCCAAACGCCGGCTCCGCTGAGCCCGGCGCTGGTCAGCGACGATCAGATACGGCTCGAAGCACGGAACGGACATCTCACGGCCCGTCCCCCTGAGAGCATCGCGGGCCAGATCGAAGTCCGGGGCATTGGCATCGTTGATATTCCTTATTGCGAGGAAGCGGAGGTAAAACTGCTCGTCCAGCTTGTGGACAAGGAAATCGTGCCCCGGCTGCCGCCCGCGCCGCTCTTGACACGGCCTCTTTGCGGAATTGATGTGCCTCTCTTGCTGCTATCCGCGCTCGAATCGTCGGCGCCGCTCAAATTACGCCTTGCGCTCCAGTACTTCATAAAGTGAAAAATCGTAAAGCCCATTTACCCATTTGGTGGAAACGTTTTCTACTGACCAGGGCTTTACAATCATCGGACTTGAATCGCAGGCGCGCTGAGCCGACAATATGGGATAATAACCGCGTGGAGTGGATTGGCGTATGAAAACGCACCCGCCATGCTGGATGGATGGAAGCATGATTGGTGTCGTAATCGTCACTCACGGCCTTTTGGCCAAAGAATTTCTTGCAGCGCTGGAGCATGTGGTCGGCCGTCAGGAGCAGATCGCGACGATCTGCATTCAGCCCGAAGACGACATGGAGGAGCGGCGCGCCTCGATCCTCAAGGCGATAATAGATGTCGATAACGGGGATGGCTGCGTGCTTCTCACCGATATGTTCGGGGGTACGCCGTCTAATCTTGCAATTTCGGCAATGGAGGAGTCGCGCGTTGAGGTGATCGCAGGGATAAACCTTCCCATGCTCGTGAAGCTGGCCCGCGTTCGCGAGGAATGCCCCTTACCCGAGGCGATAAGGCTTGCGCAGGAGGCGGGGCGGAAATACATCAATGTTGCCAGTCAGGTTCTGACGGCTCGCTGACCATGGCCGAGGAAATTGCACTGCCTTAGACTAGGGCGGCAGCTTATGCGGACGCGACAGGCATAGTCATGTGCTGGCAAAATTTTTGTGATATCACGCGGCTCGTGGCATAATTGATTATCGGCGGAAAACGCCTTTTCCAAATTAAGGCTCTCAATGAAAATCATTTCCGCTTCCGGCGTTTATCAATGCCTCGCCGAAGTCACTATTACGAACAGGAAGGGCCTGCACGCCCGCGCATCGGCCGCTTTCGTGAAATGTGTCGAAAAATTCGATGCCGAGGTGATCGTCAAGAAGGATGGGTCCAGCGTGAATGGATCCTCGATCATGGGCCTGATGATGCTCGCGGCAGGGCCAGGATCGCGCATCGTCATCGAAACGGAGGGTCCGGAAGCCGAAGAAGCGCTAGAAGCGCTTACAGCCCTTGTCGAGGCGGGCTTTCACGAAAAGGATTGATCGCGCGGGCCCGCAGACAACGTAACGCCTCGCCCTAAAACTCCGGCTACCGCCAAGGATCGCGCATTGTCGATATCGGAAAGCCTTGCGGCAAAGCCGATGCTGCGCCCGGAAAGATTTGCAAGCGTGTCCGTGAGAGCATAAGGGCTCGACCATCGGACACTGCCGAACAGGTTTTCGATCCGGGCGGCCGGTTTTACCCCTACCAGCCAAAAACCGCCATCCTCCGCCGGGCCGAACACCAAGTCGCGCCGATCGAGCA
>CAYVJO010000356.1:0-3779 GCA_964451735.1 uncultured Hyphomicrobiaceae bacterium
TCGTCTGTGTCAATATCGAGGAAATCCGGCAAGTCATTTCCTGGTTGACGAGCACGGCGCTTTTCCCACCGGAGGTTTATTTCCTGTCGCGCATGCCAGCGGAATTGGATTTGCGGGAGGTTGTGGCCGTCGTCATCATGGCGCTGACGCTCTCGATCGTCGCTACGCTGTACCCGTCCTGGCGTGCGGCGCGTCTCGACCCTGTCGAAGCTTTACGGTACGAGTAGGTCCTGACTTGGAACAACGCATACGACATCCGATCCTCAGGCTTGTGAACCTTAAGCGCGTTTACCATCAGGGTGACCGCGAGCTTCGCGTTCTCGACGGTGCGTCTGCGGATTTCTACGAAGGGGAGGCCGTTGCGTTGGTCGCACCATCCGGCGCAGGCAAATCAACTCTTCTGCAGGTCGCAGGTTTGCTGGACACGGCGGATGAAGGGGCGGTCATTCTTGCCGGACGGGATTGTTCTGCTTTGGGCGATGCCGAGCGTACGCGTATCCGGCGCACGGAAATCGGCTTCATTTATCAGTTTCATCATCTCTTGCCGGAATTCAGCGCGCTAGAAAATGTTGTCATTCCGCAGTTGATTGCCGGCTTGAAGCGTCAAGAAGCCGAAAAGCGCGCCGCCGATCTGCTCACAGTCTTTGGCCTGAAGGAGCGCATGACGCATCGTCCCGCTGAACTGTCGGGCGGCGAACAACAGCGCGTCGCGATCGCCCGATCCGTCTCTAACGCGCCTATGGTGCTGTTGGCCGACGAGCCGACCGGTAATCTTGATCCCGAAACCGCCGATCGTGTTTTCACGCAGCTTCTGCATTTCGTCCGCAAGGCTGGCGTCGTGGCGATCATGGCGACCCATAATTATGAACTCGCGCAACGTATGGACCGTGTTCTGCGCCTAGATCATGGGAAGCTGGTGGAGCATAAATTTGAGGCGGTGAAGGCTGAAAAGAAAGAAGAGGAAAAAGCTGCATCTTGAGCCAGCGGCTTGTTTGCAAACAACACTTGCAACCGCTTTACTCCCACCCGCAAGGCTTGAATGCATCTTTACAATTCTTCTGGCCAAGACCGTGATTCCAAGTAATGCTTTTGTCAGTGAGCAAGAAGAAAACCAGTCTTGCCGGTGCCTTTTTAAGTAATGGCTAGAGGCCAGTGTCTTTTATGATGACCTCAGGCGCAAAAATTCTTCACATCACACAGCCGGTTCAGGCGACGCGGTGCCATGGCGGCACCTGAACCGGTCTAGACCCACACGTGCGAGATCACTCAACGCCAGTCGAAGTGCTACGCTTAAGTGCATCGCCGGCTTTCTGGTTGGCGCGATCGAATGCCTTCCGCGACTCTGCCAGCGCGTCGCTGAATGCTGACCATGTTTCGCCGCCTGCCTGTCTCAGCTTTTGAAAGCGCGTCTCGGCGTCTGCGGCATCCGCCTTCATGTGCTCTACTGCTGCTTCGAGGTCGGCGCGCCGCGCCGTGGCGAGCTTAACCGCTTCTTTTTGGAATGTCTCCGCAGCTTCGCGCCAGGCCTTCACTTGCGCGGCGGCAACGATCTGGAATGTGGCCTTCTGCTGCTCCACCTGTTTGATGGCCGTGTCGAAATAGGTTTTGGCCTTCGCTTCAAAGTCCTGCCACTGCGCCTCCAACTGCGCCTTGCCCGCTTTCAACGCCGCTTCCCCAGCTTCCGCTTGTGCCTTAGCTTTCGCCTGAAAATCGTCGCGCCGCTTCTTCAGATCGGCGATCAATTGATCGGACTTCACCCTAGCTTCGTCTTTGACTTTCTCGGCTTGCGCCTCGAACGAGGCAAGCATCGCATCCATTTCGTCGATGCGCTGCTTGGTCCAGTTCAAAAACGGATAGATGCTGCTTGGCTCTGCCATAACTGCCTCCATTGTGGAACTCACGTCACTGCGTCCTGCTAGTGGAGCGAATTTGACATTTGAGTCCCTCTCGCCGCAGACGCATCATTCAAATGTCAAATTCAAAAGCTCCAATAGAAACAAATACTTAGCTAGTTGGTTCTTTGATTCCAACATTTGCACACGGAGGTCGAGCGTGTGGGATGCAAATGTTGGAATCGAACCACTAGCCCACCCGCTTACAAGCAAAGTTATCCGACGCCCTGGCTGGGCATCTTTGATCAATATCAATCGAGGGGGTCGTGTCAGTTAGAGCAATTTGCGCTAGGATGGTTGCCGATTGAGAGGAAAAAAAAATCGTTATTATATAATAATTTGTAGCGTTATCTTTCGTCTGACGGATCGGCGCTCCGGAGCATCGGACCGAAAAGTGTGAAGCGGTTTTCGGTCCGATGCTGGAACCCACAGATAGAGCGCAATGGTCGATTTTGATTAGTCGTCTGGTGCTCTGGAGCAATCAAAGATTGCAGGTCAGGCTATGATTCCGGGTCAGACTATTCAGAAATGGCTCACCGGGATCGGCGAAGATGCGAACTACGAGTTCGCGATTCCGCTACGCCAGAACGCGCCCGTGAGGCCGAAACTGCGCAAACGTGACCGAGATCGCTCAGAAGCACTGCGCCTTGCCGGCGGCCCGAAGCCCTCGCTGAGGGACCGAGCCGTCGCCTTCGCCATCCAACAAGGAGTTGTGCGAACGAGGGACTTTACCGAGATTGGAATCCCCCGGTGCTATTTGGTTCGGATGTGCGATGAGGGTCTGCTAATCAAAGTCAGCTACGGCCTCTATTGCGCCGCAGAGCGCAAGGCTGTTCAGGGAAAGCAGCGGCAGCCCGATTTTGGCACCGCTGCTCATTAGATCTTTCACAACTAGCCGAGCTCGATGGGAATGGTATGGTGCTCGTGCGATATCTTCCATGCACCGTCGATGCGCTGTAGCCCTAGGGTGAGACGGCAATGGGCGGCGCCGCCGCCGACCGTCAAAAGCCCGTGAGCGTAGGCGACAATCTCGCCCGCAACGACTTGAATTTCGCTCAGCCTGAACCGGTCAGGTCCTGCCGCATTGTGCTCAAAGAACAGCTTCCAGGTTTCCTTGTAGGCATCGATCCCTTTTATCTGGACCGGCTCCGGCACGTCGTACATGACGATGTCGTCGGTTCGGTTTGCCAGAACACGGTCGATGTCACCCTTGCAGATCGCGTCCGTCCAGCCTTCGATCAGGGTACGGATTGCCTGCTCATTGCGGTTGTTGGTCATTTGATTTCTCCTTGGTTTTGGATAACCGGGCGCAGGTTGGTCCACGCATAGAAGATCGTGGTGAACATCAGGACGCAGTATCCAGCACCCGAGGTGAACACCAGCCCCTGCTCGAAAGCTTACCGGGCGGATGCAATCAGGATCGAACCGGAGGGCTCGGACAGGGTGCTGGCAACGTCGACGGCTGCGCCCAGCGTGTCGCGTGCTGCCGCCGAATGCTTCCCGCTCAATCCTTCGGATATGGCGACCGCTGCCCGGTAGACGGTCACCCCGACACTGCCGAGCACCGCCACGCCGAACGAACCACCTAGATCGGCGCCGGTCTCAGAGATGGCGGATGTCGCGGCGGCCTTCTCCGGCAGAGCCGTCGTGAGGATCAGGTCAGTCCCCAACGTCACGATGGTCGCGACGCCAAGCCCCGGAATGTTCATGCCGGAAATGATCGCGACCAACAGAAGCGCGAGCGTGACGATTACCGCTGGCGCAATCCGTTGCACCAACACAGGCGCACCCAAGCACCCGACGACGCAGGCAATTGCCGGTGGAATGGTCCACAACCCCGCCGTCATGGGCGACATGCCGATGACGAGTTGGAGATACTGTGCGATC
>CAYVJO010000357.1:0-3779 GCA_964451735.1 uncultured Hyphomicrobiaceae bacterium
CGGGAGAAGGAGAGCGAGCGCTCCCGGCTCGAACGCGAATTGGTGAGCGCCGGCTTTTTCGGGCCGAACAGCATTCTCTGGTATCAGGCGATAAGGCTATGTCTTCTCGTTGGCCTGCCTTTCGTGTTGCACATAGTTATGACACTCGGTAACGCCGTGCCGAAATTTTCTACGCACATGGCGATATTGGCTGCGGCGGGCGGCATCGGATTTCTGCTCACGGGCCGTTACCTCGTCCAGCGCCAGAAGAGTATGCGCCAGCAATGCCGGAACGGGTTTCCCGATTTTATGGATTTGATGGTCGTGTGCGCGGAGGCGGGGCTCAGCCCCAGAGCCGCTATCGACCGTATCAGCCGGGAAATCTCTCACAACTATCCGTATCTCGGCGCGAACTTGTATCTGATGAGCCTTGAATTGCGGGCTGGCAGTTCGCTTGCGGATGCAGTCGAGAGTCTGGCCCGGCGGACAGGTGTCGAGGAAGTCGTCAACTTGGGTTCTTTACTGCACCAAACGGAACAGCTTGGCACCAGTCTTACGGAGGCGCTGCGCATCTACAGCGATGAGATGCGCGACAAGCGCTTGTCATTGGCGGAAGAAAAGGCGCACGCCCTGCCGGTCAAGCTTACGCTTCCGCTCGGGCTATTCATATTTCCAGTCATGTTGCTTGTGATCGGTTTGCCGATCTTTGTACGTATTAAAACGGCATTGTTTTAAGGTTTGCCAGAGAGGGAACCAAATGAGGGGACAGAGTATTGTGAAATTGCTGGCGACCGGGGCGATTGCCGCCGTCGCAGCCGGCTGTCAACCAGCCATCGAGGGTAGCGAGGCGCGGCACGAACTCACATCCGGCATAACCGATAGCTCATCGTTCGGCTCGGCGCCTGAGCAGGTCTGGCTGCAAAAAGCGAAGGCCTATTACCGCAATGGCAACTATGGTCTGGCCGAACGCCACTATCGCCAATCAATCGAGGAGCGTCATAATAATGCCGAGGCCTGGCTTGGGCTTGCCGCGTCCTATGACCGGCTGAAGCGATTCGACCTGGCCGAACGAGCCTATGATCAGCTCATACAAATTACCGGCCATACGCCGACCGTGCTCAACAATCTGGCTTACCACCAGATGCTCAAAGGCGATTTCGCAGCCGCGCGGCAAACGCTCGGCAAAGCGTCCGAACAGTCTCCTGGCAACCCGTACATTCGCAACAATTTGGAGTTGCTTGAACGTTGGGAGTCTCAGGCGGGAAAGCGGGCGAGTTGAGCCGACAGCATGGGGCAGACGATCAGGCAAGGCAGGAATGTTCCTCAGGCCGTATTGTCAACGGATCGCGAAGATCGAGGGCGTAACGCATAGAGCGGCCAAGCCTATCGGGATGCCGTAGGGACAAAGGCCGTTGCGGGCCCAGCGGCTGAATTTGGTGAGGACCGGCAGTTCCGCAAGGATGGGATAGGCTGGAAGGAGTTGCCTTAGCGCCAGTAGCATCATGGCGAATACGCCACCGAATAGGGCAAAAAGCACAACGAAAGTTGCGCCTTCCGACGGTCCTGCCCACAGCATCAAAGCGCTTAAGAGCTTCACATCGCCTGCCCCCAGCCAGCCGAATGCATAGAATGCAAAGAGCAGCGCGAATAACGCGCTAGCGAGCAGCACATGCGGCCATATCGTTGGCGTTCCGCCCATCAGAGCGTATACCGCGAAAGCCGCGATCAATATAATCGAGACGATATTCGGTATACGAAGGCGAGAATAATCGGATATCATCGCGAACAAGACGCAAAAAATAAAGATCAACGCGAAGATCAATTCGATATTGGTGCTCACTTATCCAGGACCTGTTAAACTTCAATATTTTTTAAATGTTCGGGTAATCACTTTGCTTTGATTTCAGGATCGCGGCTGTCCTGGCAACTCCATCCAAGCGGTAAAATCATCATGCTCGAAGAGGCGGTCGCCATCGTCATGCCATTTGCCGAAAGCTGCATTCCAATATCCAACAATCGTACCGGCCTTGCGGCAGAAAGCACCTTGTTTATAGAGGAGAACCGGGCGGTCGTCGCCTGTGTGTTCTGACATTCGCCGCCATTCGGCCGTCGTCTGACCGCCGTGTGGCTGCCATTCCCCGCACCAATGGTAAGAGCGAGTCCGCAGCCAGGAGAAATTATCGCGTGGCGGGGAGCGTCTGCATTCTCCGCTTTTTTCGTCGAAATAGAGCCGATTTTCCGAATCGACTTCCTGACAGTAAAAGCGGCAGTTAGAACAAAGCTGCTTTCTGCGCTCAATCATCGGCACTCGCCTCTTCTCGACCCTTCAAAATGAACGGCCGCTGCCAGTCGTCGTTATCTCAAATAGAGACGATCCTAATTCTAGAGCGTAATCCACAAAAGTGAAAACCGGTTTTGCGAAAAGATTACGCCAAAACAAAAAGTCATAGCCCCGTTCTGAATCCATCAGGCCAGATCATGCTCTAGCAGAGCTTTATGAATTTGACATTGGAGAATGAGAGTAGCGGCAACCTGGACTCAAATGTCAAACTCACTCCACTAGGTCACTCAAGCTGCCTTGTTCGACAAGGACACGAGCGGCGTGGCAGTGAGGAACGTGTTGGCCAGCCTGCCAAGCCGCGCCAATAATTGCGCCGCCAACGTCCGGTCCCGATCAGGTGGGAAATTGGAGACGATGCTGGCCACTCTCTGCAAGATACGGCTCGCCCGGCGAAGACGCCTTACCTGCCAACTTCCGATCATCGCGATGAGGGCTTTTTCCGCCGCCTCGATATTACTGTCCGAACGCAGGTGCCGGACGGCGTCAGCCCCCGGGCTGAGCAGCGATTGCACCGCGTCACGCAATGAAACAAGAACGATCCCGTTGAACAGGGAGGAGGCCGCATGCCGCAGCCGCGCAAGAATTTTCGTCTCGTCCTTCTCGTTCCGGATGGCGTCCTTGTAAGTTACGAGCATGAGTGCGGATTTACGGTGAAACTGCGGGATCGATTTCCAGGCAAGGATCTCCGTTTCCTTCCAGGCCTGCGTTGCAAGTGTGCACCATACGGTTGCGTCGACGCTCGCGAACGCTCGGCTTGAGGCGTTTGCCGCCTTTCCGGGGAACGCCCTCACCTCTATTAGTTCGACCCGCTTCAAAAACGCAAGGGGAAGGCCGACTTCGATCAATCGAGAGTGCGCATGCGCCTTGCTGCGCGCGGGCAACACCAAATCCACGCTCCTCTCGGGTAAGCGTGAGCCGCCTTTATCCGAAATCCCTGAGTCGTAAATAAAGCCCGTCGTCACCGGCCCGCTGCGCGTATCAGGCTTTATCAGACGCCCGAACGCCTTCGAAGTCAGGCGATTGCGCCCTCCTTCCGCATTCACGGCATTGACCGAAGGCTCGCCGGCATAGCGTATCAACAACTCGGTGCTGTCACCGGAAAAGCCTCCTGAGGGTAAGACCTGGTGTTTCAACAGATAGTTGATGAGCAGGGATTTTCCTGAATTCCCCTCCCCGAGCACGGCGATGCGCATTGGCCGCGGCAGGAAACACATGAGTTTTCCAAGCGCTCTGACCGCCGAACGTACGCGCGGGTTATGCTGACCTGAGCGCGACTGGGACAGTTGAGCGTGGATCGTTTTCAATTCGGACAGGACGTCATTATCGATCGTGGCCACCGAGGCGAAACCGTTAGCTGCTGATCATTTGTATGCATTGACGGCGAAGCACGGATGCTTCCGCGCCAAGCTGCTCACAGCGCTCCAAATGGCGGCGGCACTCGTCGAGAAACTGATCCCAC
>CAYVJO010000358.1:0-1588 GCA_964451735.1 uncultured Hyphomicrobiaceae bacterium
GCCAGGATACGCCGCCTTAATGATTCACGCCGTCACCAACATCTGCGGTTTGCTCCGGAAGAATAAAAATGACCCTATAAGCGCGGTTGGCGTTCGGTATCTTGACCAGCGCGGATAAATATCGTGGCGATGGCAAGCAATGGCCCCCCCAGTATGATCGAGAAGATCTCCAGCCCAGACGCGATAATTCAAAGTTTTAATGCGTCGCCATTCCTCATCCGATAAGGCGGTTGCCTTTATGCAAGTATTAGCCGGACCAAGTGCTTCTTCTATCACCGTTCCACATGTTTTTACGATCTCGCATAGCCCGTCAGGCCCATTGAGCGATGTTTGGATACGGTTCCGCAAGACCCAAGCTAAGGAGCATCTTGCGTCGTCAGACTGATCACCGCCGAGCTGTGCGATCGTCCGTTCGCAAATCTCAAGATCGATGTGAGAATAGATAGCTATCATTTGCACAACGCAGCACAAGTTATTTTACTAAAATACCGCGAATCTGTTAATGATTATTTGCTTGGTAGCTATATATTTTAGACTTCAATCATTTTGCAGATTATTTAGATAAGGATTTTTGCGTATTGATCGGCATACATAAAGCTCGGTAAGCGGCGTTATGTTGGCGAATCTGGGTCACCGTATCTAGAGTATCCTTGCGCGAATAAGTAATGCTTTCCATGGCGAGACATGTTGTGTCAGTCGCGCCGATCTGGGTCGTCGTCCGGCAGGCGGCGAGGGTCAACACTGCGGCGAGCGGCACGAGCTTTTTCCACACGGCTTATTTGCTCCTTTAGAGATCGGGCGGCGGCCCGGTCCTCGCCAGACTGAATATGCCGCCGCTCATTGAGGAAGGCAATCAGGGCTGCAAAGAACGAAACCGCCGCCGAAAAAGCTTTCAGTATCAGAGCCGCGACGCTCATTTCATTGCTTCGGGAAGTATAGGAGACACATCGCTGGCCGGGGCGTCGCGAGACGGTTCGCCTAGAAATATAGCGGCAGCTGCAGCAATCGCAGCCAAGGCGGCAAAGACCTGGTTCCAATCCTGTTCAGTGAGGCCCAGCAAGCCAAAGCTGGCTAAAAACGCTGCAATGCCCGCATAGGTCGAAGGCTCGCGCAAACGCTGAATGATAAAATCCATGGATAACCTCGATGGGTTGATGTCAAACTGAAGAGACGGAGTGGATAGCTCCGAAAGCGGCGATGTGGATTGCCATGAGACGCCGCGACCAGCCAAGACCGAAGATCTGGAAAAGGCGTTGTAGCGAGCCATAACTCCGCATGCGGCGCGCCATGAATTCGATGAGCAGCTCTTCGGAGCGAGCGTTTGCGATGGCTGAAAGCGTCGAGGGTCCGATCCTTCCGTCAACGGTGATTTTCGCGGCCTGCTGAAGAAAGCGTACGGCTCTGCCAACGCCCTGATTGACGGCGCAATCGAAAACTGCAAGGTCGATACCAGAAGGCAGAAGACCGCAAGAGGCAGCGTTCCAGTAGCGGACACGGTAAATTTCTGCCGCCTCCTCCATCGATAAGGTGCGCACATCGTCTTTCGTGACCGGCCTTCGCCGGTGCTGACCGAGAACGGCGTGCGTGA
>CAYVJO010000358.1:1598-1979 GCA_964451735.1 uncultured Hyphomicrobiaceae bacterium
GATCCGAATAGCCACCCTCAAATTTGAGCACATGCCGCAGGGCGGCCTCAAAATTGTCTTCCAAGATCGAGCTCCAAAATTCGCCGTTCCGCAAGGACGGCGGTAAAATTCGCCTCAATATCGGCCAAGCCTAATCAGCGCCGCTCTCTGAAAAAATACCAAAGGCGGACCACAGCGAGCACGACGCCGAGCAGAAGCGATAAAGTTGAGAGGACTTCGTTGATCTCCGTGACATGGGGAGTCCAGGCTGGCGCGGATATGAGGCCGCCTGCGAGAAACGTGTCGGAGATGTTTTGCAGGGATGGATGATGAGACATAGGGTCCGCTGGTTGTAGATGGAGCCGCTGACGCGGCTAAAAATGAAGCGCATGCGGGTCAGTT
>CAYVJO010000358.1:1989-3226 GCA_964451735.1 uncultured Hyphomicrobiaceae bacterium
GTCGCTCCGGCGCCAGACCGATCCGTCGGAATAGGCAAGTGTGGCGCCGCCGCTAGCATCGGGTACAAAAGCCAGCGCGCCTGCTCCAGCCGTGACCGCATCTGGCATGGCGCTGACGGCAATGCTCGGAACGCGAGGCACGCCGTTCGCGGCCCCGACAAGCGTCAGGCCTGTGTTGAAGGATGAACCGTCTAGCGATGTCTTGAAGACGAAATCATCGTTTCCCAGACAACCGATTTCGGCACGCCCGGAAAAACCTGTCTGAAACAGAAAGCTTACGCCATCGGTGCTTGCCTGCTTGTTGAGCTTGACTTGAACGCTGTTGCCCGCGTGGTTGAACAAGACGGCGCTGGAGGATACGGCGAGTTTATTGACGGTATCCGCTGTCGTATTCACGCCGATCAGACGGGCGTTTTGCGTAGCGCAACCGGTCCATTCGCTGCCATCGAACGTCAGGAGGACGTCTTCATCGGCGACCCATGCCAGCCACCCTTCCTTGGGGGTGTAGTAAGCCCAGTCTCCATCCTGCCAGGCGGCGATCTTGCCTTCTGAGCCGAGCCAGGCACCGCTTGCAGCTGCGCCGACCAGATAACGGTCACCATCCGATGGTGAAACAGGAGGCGTGACGAGATTGCGGTCGAGCACGCTCAGCATGACGATCGCATCGAGCGCCTGAAGCGCGGCATTATGGGTCACATGTTTTTGGGCTTGAGCCGCTTCGATGAACGGCATTGTCAGATGTGTCGTTTTGGCCATGTCAGCTCCTGCGGTCTATCCTCTTCTGGTACGATCTCTTATGAATGACGCCCGGTCACATTAGTTCGTACACGGATATTCTGTTCAACAGCACCGAGAAGGCTCTTGCCGAGATCGTGTTCGGGTATACCTGTCCGCTTTGAGATTTCCGAAATACTCTTGCCGGAATTCCAAAGATCCACAATCTGGTTCCATGTCTGATGTCTCATGGTACGACTGCCTCTTTCTTTTCACCGCGCCCGATTGTGGCGCTGATTTGGTAGACGCGAATGCTGTAACTTGGCTGGGTGGTCCCGAAGTCACCGATTTGTTGCGCGATCGTGTAGGTGACAAAAGGCATCGACGCGCTCAACGTGCGTTTGACAGTACCACCGTCGAGAATATCGACTTCGTAAGCCTCTGCTGCCTCCCCAAGTGGCGGCTCCGTTTGCGCCCAGCTGTCGCCATTGATCCGGGTACGGCGGATCCACGAGATCTGCAA
>CAYVJO010000358.1:3236-3766 GCA_964451735.1 uncultured Hyphomicrobiaceae bacterium
TGCAAGCCTTCGGGGACCTGTCGTGCGCGAACATGAACTGGCGAGAGCGGCCTCAGACCGACCCCATTGAAGGCGAAGGTCTGGGTGTGATAGGCGGGGTCTCCGATATCGTAAACGCTTGGCCCGTATTTCCAGTTGTAGGCCAAGCCAATATCGGCCTCGGTCATATCGACCTGTACGACAGCGCTATCGAGGAGCACGAAGCGGGCGCCTGCTGGTAGAGGATCGCGCATCGCACCCTCAGTGCCCGCCTGGCCGCGCAATAGGCAGGTCAATTCATAACTGTCAGAGCTGATCAGTTCCGCCTGCCGGAATTGCAGAACTTCCCACTCTCCATCGTCGTTTTGCACAGCGCAGATATTCGCGCCGCCGAGAACGATGATCTCCTCGGCCGACGTCAGCTCACCCGCCGAGAGTTTCACACGAAGCGCGTTTCCATAATCCCAGCGCGAGGTGGGACCGGCTTTGAAATCGGCTGTTGTAACGCCTAGTACGGCTCGGGTGGACGGCAATGCCTTTAGCGTGTAGCC
>CAYVJO010000359.1:0-3757 GCA_964451735.1 uncultured Hyphomicrobiaceae bacterium
TTCGTCAGGTAGCTGAGATCGACGCCGATCTTAAACTCCTTCAGCGCGTCGTTGATGAAGCCGGCATGGCGCGCCTCGTCGCGGCTCATATAGCTGAACAGCTCGACGATGTCCGGGTTCGACCCCCGCTTCTTCATCTCCGAATAAAGGACACAGCCAGAGAATTCGGCGGTCAGCGAGGAGACGAGAAAGTCGATGAACTCCTTGCGCAGACCCTCGGGCAGATCGTTCAGATCAATGGGATCCCAGTCTTCGGTGCGTTTGAAATGGCCCTTGTTCGGATCGGCGCGCATTTCGGCGATAAGCTCATTCCACTCTCCGCGAACGCCGCTCACGTCCATCGCGTCCAACTCGTCGAAGTCGGTCGTGTAAAAGCGCGGCGTCAGAAGCGTGTCCTGTTGCGCGATGGCGGTTGTGTCCTTCGATAGGGAAATGCTGTCTATGGTCATAGTTTCCTCCCAGAGGAGAAGCTGAATTCGCACAGCTCCATGAATTCCAAATCGCCGGTCAGACGTGTCCAGGCCCGCTCGACGGCGCCCGCGCGCGTGACGGTCGCCTTCCGCCGGATGGTCTGCTTTTCGCCGTAAGGAACCACGATCGGTTCGCCATGAACGAGAACCTCGTCGCCCGGCTCGATCTTCAGGCCGCCTTCCAGCTCGACATGAGCGTGAAGACTGTCGAAACTATGTTCAACCTCGATCGTGCAAGGCACATCGAAACGCTCGCGGGTGAACAAACGGCTGATCATTGAGACTATCTCCCGGATGTCAAAAGGCTGGCGAATACGCCGGAATTGGCTGGACCGAACGCATTCAGGTTAATACTGCGTCCGGTTGCGGGGTCGTCAAGCGTCAAACTGCCATCCTCCCGGGCAACGAGACGGAAAGGCGGTTCGTCGCCTATCCCGTTGAGCCGCCTTTCGCGCGCCAAAGCGCGCAGCGTTCCCCGGAGGAAGCCGTTGGTTCCCGGGGCGACGGTTTCAACGCGGGTGCCGCCCGGTTCAGTGTATATGCCGATAGCGCCATTCGGCTCGTCCTTGAAGCGAAGGACCTTTACAGTCACCGATCTGGCGCCGTTGTCACCGGGATCGCTTTTCATGAGCTGCGTGACGCCGACCGCAATGAGCGTGCAGCCGACCAGCAAGCCTGCCGCGATAAGGAACGGCAAAGGCACTTGTTCGTGGCGTTGATGGCTATCGCGTTCACTCATGATCTCAAGCTCTCCTTAAGCCGTTCTTGCTAGGCGTGCTCCAGCCAGATCGGGTGTATCGGCGGTTTGGGACGCCCGGCTGTCGGACGACTGGGCTGGGCGCAGAGGCTGAACATTCGGGCTGGGGGCTTCAGAGGCCGATTCTCTGTCTGATGGAGCTGACGCCGCAAGCGCCAGCGCCCGGCCCAGTATATCGGAGACGGCCCGCGCATCGGGGATGCACCGCAACATGGGCTGTGGCTGCTTCATATGCCATGGCCGGGCGTGTGGCCATAACATCAGATAGGCGATTTTCTCACCTGGCAAGAGCGTTAGCGGCAGATCGCCATGTCCGCTACCATAAAGTTTGAGCGCAGCGCTTTCAATTATGCGGAATGGTATGTTCATCGCCAACGTAAGCGCCATACCGTAACGCATTATGACCCGCTTGTTGGTGATCGTGTAAATCGTCGTGCGAGCAGTGCCCCATGCGAGCAGGCACAGAATACCGATACAGATGCCCGCGAGCACGCTGACCCAGCCGACGCCCATCAGCATTTCGCCAGCGCTCTGCCCGTCATACATGGAGCTGATGAGCTTCCAGGCGATCAGCACCCCGAAATAGATGAGCAGCAGACGCACTTTGAAAAGCTGGCGCGCAAGCATCCGCCAATCCGGTGAGCCCTGCCAGAGCACGGTCTCCCCTGCCGGTAATTTCGCCGGAAGCCCGGGTATGGGTTCAAAATCGAAATCGCTCACAGAAGGGCCTCCTGACGATTTGGCGTCGCATAGAGATATCCCGCCCCGAAATAAGCGCATATCCGCTCTTCTTCATTCAGCGTGATGATATCGGGATTGGAAATCCGGGGCGCATTTGCGAATTGCGAACCCAATATCGCAACAACCAGGACGCCGCTCGAGTCGATTTGCGTGAAATTGACCGGCACGAGGACGCGCGAAGGCAGCCCAGGCGCTTCTTCATCTTGAAATGAGCCTTTGCCGCCGGCAAGCTCTGTCTCGAAGTACCGGGCGATAAAGTCGGACCGGTCCACCCAAACATCCACGACGGTCCCTGCAACCTCGCCATCGGCGCCGTACACTGTCAAGCCGCGCGGATCGGGGTCGTTCTCCTCGATCGAGAAACCTGTCGCGACGCGCATGGGCACCACCCGGGCGTGCCCCTCATATGTCAGATCAGGGCGGTTGGCGCGTGGCGTATACGCCCCAGAACCAACGCCTGCAAGCATTGGATCGCCAACGGGTGCGAATGGAAGCCCTGAGCCAGGCATCACAGGCTGCAAGGCCAGATCCTGTTTATCCTTTTCCAGATCCGGAACTGTTACGACAGACCCGTCAGAGAGCAGGAAGCTCTTTGGCTCAGGCGTCCAAAGCCCGTGATCCATAGGCTTGCCGTCAACTTCGGACACGAGCGGATACCCTTCCCTCCGGCTTTCGCGCTGAAGATAGATCAGCAGGCCGGCAAAGAAAATCCAAAATGCATAAAGCACAATCTGTGCAACGTCTATAGTACCAACAACTGCGCCAGTTTCCATGATCCGTCCTCCGCTTTCGCCTAGCTGGGCATATCCGCCAGGCCAAATTTCGTTGAATATGCCTCGCATTCCGGCCGCAAGGCGCCGACGAGAGGCGCGATAGCGATGAGAGTTGCGAACAATAAGAAAATTTCCACGCTGTAGACCACTCCGTAAGCCGTAACCGGCGAATTGAGCGCCTCTCCGAGTGCGCCCCTGTTTGCAAGCGCGCCTATGACATCGCGCAGAATTCCGCCGAGAGCGATCGCCCCGCCTGCGCACGTCGCCTGGACAGCGCCCCACGCGCCAAGCGCGATGCCGCTCTGTCCGCCACGTGACAAGCTCATGGCGGCGGTTAGCGAGCAGACCGCGAACAAACCGCTTCCGAAACCGATCAGCAGCGTTCCTGCGCGGAACAAGATCGCCATTTCGAAAGGCCCGGCGAGCGTGATGGCCGCAAAACCGCCAATCCCTATCAATGCGCCGTAAGCCGACAGCCGGTAAGGATCGAAGCCGTGCGTCAATTTCCGTGCAGCAACGGCGAAGCCAGCAAGACTGCCGCCTGCCAGCAAAGCCGTCAGCGCCGTTGTCGCGCCAACTGTCAGACCCAGGATTTCGCCGCCATAGGGCTCAAGCAGGATATCCTGCATAGAAAAAGCTGCGCTACCCAGACCCACAGCGACGAGAAGACGGCGCGCCCGGCCGCCTTCGATGAAGGCTTGCCACGCTTCGCGGAATTTTGGACTCTCTTGCTTGAATGCGGTCTGCCTCGGATCGCGGGATTCCTGCTTCCATAGCGCAACGATATTGATGATCATGATCAGGAGCGCCACGCCCTGGATGACCTGAATGAGGCGCATCGGGCTGAAATCGTCGAGCAGAGACCCAAGCACCAACGCGCTGACAACCATGCCAGCCAGCAGCATGACATAGAGCAACGCAACAACGCGCGGACGCACATCGGGCGGGGCAAGATCGGTTGCGAGCGCAAGACCTGCGGTCTGCGTCGTATGAACGCCAGCGCCCGTCAAAAGAAA
>CAYVJO010000360.1:0-3732 GCA_964451735.1 uncultured Hyphomicrobiaceae bacterium
CGTGACATGGACGCAGGTGGCCCAGTACATTGTGCTGATCATCGCCTACCTCATCCCGGTCGTCTGGATGTCCAACGTTCAAGGCTTCGGCATCATTCCACATTTCGGCTATGGTGAAGCTGCCCAGCAGATCCGGGAACTGGAACAGGTATACGGCTTGACCAAGCCGGACGCGCCAGTTGCCGGCATGTCGGCTCTTGTTAATCCGCACTTCGCTCCCGGCGGGGATCTGGACCGCTGGAAGTTTGCAACGTTAGCGTTGTGCATGATGGCGGGAACAGCGTCATTGCCGCATATCCTGATGCGGTATTTTACGACGCCCACCGTGCGCGCGGCTCGTAAATCTGTGGCATGGTCGCTGTTGTTCATCTTCCTGCTGTATTTCACAGCCCCAGCTCTTGCCACGCTCACAAAGCTTCAACTCCTAGATCCGGACCTTCCGACATCCATCATAGGCAAGCCGTTTGCTGAAGTCGCAGCTTTGCCATGGGTTCAGAACTGGAGTTCAGTGAACTTTCTGAAAATTATCGATACTAATAATGACGGCATTCTCCAGCTCAACGAGTTCTTCATGCGCGAAGACATTGTCGTGCTGGCGACGCCGGAAATTGCTGGCCTTCCTTACGTGATATCTGGCCTTGTGGCTGCCGGAGGCATGGCTGCCGCCATGTCAACTGCCGACGGTCTGCTGCTGGCTATCGCCAATGCGCTGAGCCACGATCTTTACTACAAGATCCTTGATCCCAAGGCGAGCACGGGCAAGCGGCTTATTGTTGCGCGAGTTCTGCTCGTCGTTATTGGTGCGGCGGCGGCGGGTGTTGCCTCACTGAAACTGACAGGCATTCTAGGCGCGGTCGCCTGGGCGTTCTGCTTTGCCTGTTCGGGCCTCTTCTTCCCCCTTGTTTTGGGCGTCTGGTGGAAACGAGCGAACAGGGCAGGCGCACTTGCTGGCATGATCATCGGCTTTGCCGCGGGCTCAGCCTATTTGTACTACGTCTTCACCCTGGGCGGGGCTCCGTTCTTTGGTATCGACCATCTGCGGTTCGGCATTGTTGGCATGGTCGCCAGCCTTGTTGCGATGGTGGTTGTAACCTTGCTGACGCCAGCGCCGGACGAAGAAACCCAGGCGATGGTCGATCGCACGCGCAGGCCGACAGGGGAAGCCATCCTGACACAAGGCTACTAGCGTTCGAGCATCAGGTTCGTTACAAGGCGAGGGGCGGGAGCATATTCCGCCCCTCTCATTATATCCCGCGACACGGATTGCATTCATGACATCGGCTTTCCCCTTATGGGTTCTGATCTTCGACTATGCTCTCGGCGTCATCATGTGGACGTTGATAGGCCGCGTCGCTATGAACATCTTCTTACCGGAGAGCTCGGAGTTCTTTTTCATGAAGGTCTTCGTGAAGATGACGAACCCGGTCATCCGTGTCTTCAAGCCTATCACCCCATCTTTCCTCATCGACCCGATCGTTCCGCTTTACGTGGCATGGTTCTTTTTCATGATCCGCTTTTATGTTATGCCCGCTGTCTTGGGGTATTCCGTCATGGGGATGCTCTCATTCCCGCTTGAAAGCGATATTGCACAAATGCTGCGCGAATTGCTGAATTGAGCATCGAATAGAGCGCCGGAATAGAGCCTGATCCGTTCTCTGGAATCAGAGCGGGAGCCTGCTTTTTTGTCTCGGCAACATCTTTCGCAAAACCGGTTTCCAATTTTGCGAGTTGCACTCTAGTGGTTCGATTCCAACATTTTAATCCCACACGCTCGACCTCCGTGTCAAATTCGCTCCGCTGGCAATCAGAATCGGCAGTCGCGCTCTATCTATTCGTTTCAGCATCAGATTTATCCGTAAAGCGCTTCGCACTTTCCGGTCCGATGCACTAGCGCTCGGAGAACGCGGTTTCGAAGGATCGGTAGACCGGGCTGAGGACATAGCGCAGAAGCGATTTCGATCCGGTCGAGATTTGAGCGCGCAAGGTCGTTCCTGGCGATATCGGCAGTTCCATGTCTTGGAGAGATAGCGTTTGCCGGTCCAGCGCGATGCGAACGCGGTAGAAGGACTGCCCCTGATCGGTGTCGAACGTCGTCGCCGATATCATTTCCACCTTACCGCGAAGAGGACCGACCGACCTTGCGTCGTAGTTGCCAAGCGTGATGTCGGCGCGATTGCCTTTCCGCACATGACCGATGTCGCGCGGCTCAAGTTCGACTTCGGCTACGACGCCGCCTTCCGACGGAACGATCTGCGCAATGAGAGCGCCGGGCTTGGCCACTTCGCCTTCGACTTTCAGGCTCAACGTCTGGATCACGCCGTCAATCGGCGAAAGCACATCCAGACGCTCCACGCGATCGCGGTATTTCTCAAGCGTTTCATCGGCTTCGGCAAGTTGAGCGCCGACCTCCGCGCGCTCCTCCGCCAGTTTCCGGGCGCGCTGCGCCGTCGTTTCCCGAAGCTGCGCGCGTGCTTCCTCCTGCATCTTGGACAGCTCTGCAATTTTGCCTTCCGCGCTGGCGAGCCGTTGCTTGCTCTCCTCCAGAATGGATTGGGCCTGAAGCAGAGTGTGCCGGGACGTATAGCCCTTGCCGTAACTTTTCTCGCGTATCACAGCCTGCTCCCGATGCAGATCGATTTGCGCCTGCAAGATCGTTGCTTCCTCGCGGACACTGCGAAGCTGCTCCCCTATGCGCTGCGCTGCCAGTTCGAGCTGGGCGTTTTCTTCACGCGCCTGGGCTGCGTCCTTTTCGAAAGTCTGTCTTTGCTCGACTCGAAGATCAGGAAAACGCTCTCCAAGCGCTCAGAATTCCGGCTCTTTTTGCTTGAGCGATGCGTCGAGCCGTGTCCATTTCAGCTGCAAATAGGCGGCCCGCGTTTCGAGCTGCCCCAAGTCGCCCGCCACTTGCTGCCGGCGTAACCGGACGATGGTTTCCCCGCGCCGCACAAGGTCGCCCTCGCCGGCCAGAACACGTTCGACAATGCCGCCCTCAAGATGGTGGATGTTGCTGATCGCGGATGCCGGAACGATCCGGCCCGTTGCAATCGAAACTTCTTCGATCGGCGCCACGGCCGACCAGGCGATCAGCGCCGCGGCCGTCGCGGTCACGACATAGATCGCGGTCCGCGCGAGTGCGGAACCGGCATTGTCCTGAAGCTCGATCGGCAATGCAGGCAATCTGGTTGGCCGCGGTGTCATGACGAGTCTCCCTTGCAATGCATCTGCAAAACCATCGGCTGCTCATGAGGTCAGTGTGCGCGCCGTCGGCGGCATAGTCGCGCCGCCTAGCCTTTCGCCGGTGTCCGATGGCTTGGAATTCGCTGGTACGCTTTCCAGAATACGTCCCGCATGGAAAAATACGGCCTTGTCCGCCATCCCAACGATACGTGCATCGGAGGTCCGAACGATAACCGTGGCCTTCCCCTTGAGAGCGTGAAGCTTATTCAGAAACGCCGATTGGCCGCTAGGGTTGAGATCTTTGGTCGGCTCATCGAAAAGATAGATCGAGGGAGCGAGCAGATAAGCTCGCGCGAGCCGGATTTTCTGGCAGATTGAAGCGCTCAGTCCCGCGTTCAACAGCCCGGTCAGATCCGTTCGCAATCCGTCATCCAACCGTTCGACGAAGGTGAGAAGGTCAGCTTCGATCATGGCTTCCCTGATCTCGTGATCTTCCGCCATCGGATTTGCTAGGGAAAAATTATGAGCCAGACTTCCGGAGAAGACGATCTGCTC
>CAYVJO010000361.1:0-3728 GCA_964451735.1 uncultured Hyphomicrobiaceae bacterium
CGCCCTCGATGAAATCCGCGGCAACAGGTAGCAAGCGTCAGACTCGGAACACTAGGGCGAAGGGGTGACCTTTGCGAGAAGCGATCACAAAGTCCTCCTCCCATAGCTCGCGCACTTCGAACCGCGCTGGCACCGTCGCGAAGGGGCCGATGGCGAGTTCGATAACGCGGGCGTCTAGGTCCGCCAGCGTTGGCGTCCACGCGGGGCCGGTTTCCTGACCGCCTTCGCTCGGCAGAAGCTGTCGAAGCCGGATGTCCACCCCAGGCGCCTCGGCCCCCAGTCGCGCTAGGAGGGGCAGGAGAAAGGCCGTGACGCCATCCGGCGCGCCAAGCATGAAGGCGCGTGTAGAAGTTAGGGGATCGAAGGGCTCGGCAGAAGCGACGACGCGGCGGGCGCCTGCCAGCACCTCAGCGATTGGGCCGGCGAGTTCGAGTGCGCGAGCTGTGGGCACAACACCCTTCGGGGTACGCAAGAACACAGGATCGTCAAGAAGGCGGCGCAGCCGTCCGAGAGCATGACTGATCGCCGAGGGCGAAAGGCTTAGCCGCGCGGCAGCACGGCCGACGTGACGCTCCTTTAGCACCGCTTCGAATACAACGAAGAGGTTGAGGTCGACTCGAGATAGATCAATTTCATGCAGCATATACCTGAACTCATATCACTAGATTCAGCAAGATCAAACTGGCAAGTGACACGTCATGGCGACGCAGCGGGCTGCGTTGCGCATCACCAAACCCGATGTCAGGAAAACGCTATGTGGACTCTACAGACTTTTCTTCTCGTTGCGGCAAGCGCCCTAGCCCTCGGCTCGCCTGCCGCAAGAGCGGTAGCCGAGACTCAAGAGAGCACAACTATGGAACAGACAAAAATTACCGAAAGGGACCTTGCAGCCTTGGTCCAACTTCACACTGACGCGAACGCGGCGTGGATGGTGGGGGATGCGCGCACCTTTCTCGATTTGCTTCCACCGGCGCACGACGTTACGCTGATGACCGCCTTCGGTGGTACACCGAGCCGTAGCTTCAATGATTCGCCTGAGCGCCTTGAGCGGCTCCGCAGCTTCTTTCGCAACGGCACGCTGAAGGTCGAGACTATCGCGGCATACGCTTCGGGCGATCTGGCAGTTCTCGCGCTGATCGAGCGGTCGGAAGCTGAGATCGGTGGTCTGCCCCCGCAACCGTGGGCGCTTCGCGTAACGATGGTGTACCGCCGCGAGGCGACCGGCTGGCGACTCGTGCTTCGGCACGCCGATCCGCTGCGCGGGGGCATCGAGGTGGAGGAAGCCGCAGCGCTGGCCCGCCGCTGAGTGCTGGGGGGGGGGGAGGTCAACTGCCAGATTAGTGCTCGCTTTAGGCACGATCCCTGCAACGAACATGACAAGAGGAGATTCCAAGTGGCACGCTGTGGGGACATCTACGAGAATAAGGCTACTGGCGAGTATGCCGTGCTGTTGCGCGGTTCCGACGACGGGGACGCAGGGCCGATCATCGCCCATCTCCTGGTTCGAGCGGGTGGAGCCGTGACGGGCGAACATGTGCATCCTTTCATGAGCGAGAGGTTCACGGTCCTGCGCGGTCGGATCGAAGCGCGCGTGAACGGGCGAGACATGTCGCTGGGACCAGGCCAATCGATATTCATTGAAGCCGGCGTTCCCCACGACTGGTGGAACACCAGCCTGACCGAGGATGCGCATGTGATCGTCGAAGTCGCTGCGGCGTCGAGCGCGATGCAACTGGACCGCTTCGAGTTGATGATCGCCAATCTGTTCGGCCTAGCCAATGATGGCAAACTTGGTCGCAAGCAGCGTCCCCCGCTACTTCACGCGGCCGTCATCGCGAAAGAGTTTGCGGACGTGATCGTCTTCACGAACCCGCCTCTGGCCGTGCAGCGCATGCTCTTTCCCGTTCTGGCACCGCTTGGCCGGCTTTTCGGCTACCGGGCGATCGAGCCCCGCTACGCCAACCCGCACGGCCATGTCAGGCCCGAGCCGTGGGCCGTGGCCGCAGCGGGCCTCTGAATCTCGCGATACAGCACAGCCAGCCTCGCAGCGGGCAGGCGCCGCGCGAGTCCAGGCTCGCTACATGAGCATAGTTTAATATCGCCCCACGGTCGGCAGTCCGGCCACCATTGCTCCTTGCCACTACTTGCGACCAGCGTAGTGCGTCGCGCAAACGGCGGCTTTTGGCGGGCCACGCGCTACGAAGACGCGAACTATATCTTCGCCATTACCCTATGATTCCTACTGCCAGGATACATCATTCACTTCATGTCAATGCGTCGCTGAATCTGGCGGCTGTTGCTGGCGGTATCTCTCGCTGGTCTGCGGTTAGCTTGATGAGACCCCAACTTTGCCTTGGCCTGCCACCATCAGCGAGGGCCGTTTCGCGATCAGTTCACCCGGCTCGCCCGCGCCATTGATCCAGATCGCGTGCAGCCCGAAGGCGCTTGCGTGATACGCGTCCCAGGCGTTGGCCGACACGAAACGGATGCTCTCGCGGCTCTGAAATCCCGGAATGGTTTCGACGAGCACGCATACGATGAAGTCGTCGAGCGGGTCGAGCGTGTCCTCCAGCGCTGCGCGGGCCAGCGCGCCCTGCCAGCTGTTGAGCAAGACCATCGCCAGGCGCTGCGGGTCGCGTGGCAAGGAGTCTTCGGCAGCATCGAGCGCGCGGATCGCGGCGGCGATCTGCCCACCCCATGCCGCATAGGCGCGCCTGAGCGCAGCGCGGGCTTCGTCGCTGACATGGCCGATCTCAAGGGTCAGCTTGGCGATAAGACAGGCCTTGTGAAGGCCGTCGCGTACGGCCCGGCGCCGCACGCCCTCGAAGATAGCGCGAATGCCTCGTCGCGGATCGTCCGTGTGCGCCTCGAGAAGTGCGGCAATGAGTTTGCCGTCATGCGCGACGATATGATCGATGAGGGCCACGACGAGTGCATCCTTCGACGGAAAAGCGTATTAGAAGGATCCTTTGGGAACCCCGGCGCGCTCGGCAATCGCGGCGATCCCTGCCGCGTGATAGCTCTGCTCGGAGAAGACGTCATGCGCGGCGCGAAGGATAGCGTCACGGGTGCGCTCCCCAGCCGGACCAGGACCCGCTGGCCGGCCACGCGAGCGTCGCTCAGGCGCTGCAGTCATGGCTCTGGGGTCTCCAGTGATGTGGCCGTGCGAACGGCCGCGATGACGGCCTCGGGGTCGGCATACATCAGCATGTGACCGGCGCCCGGCAATTCCTTGATCGATGCAGCCGGAAGGCGGCGCAATGCTTCAAGATGCGTCTGTGGGTCGAGGATTGCGTCCTCTTGCCCGAACAGTACAGTCGCCGGCGTACGGATCGCCGGCAACTCAGACGCCAACGCCGCGAGCCCGTCGTTCAGGGCGGACATGTCCTCGAAGTTCGCGATGATCTGGGCTGGCCGACGCGAAAGGAGCGCACCGCCTGCCGTGCCGAAGTCTTCCGGCGGCGACTGGGGCGAGAAGATGATGCGCAGCGTCTCGGGCCTGGAGCGCTTGGATGCCGGAATAGCGACCGTATAGGCGAGCATCGTGCGCATGAAGGCGGGGTCGACTTTGAACCGATCGACGGGAGGCCCCGGCTCGAACGGCGTTGCCGCCGGGGCCAGCAGGACGAGGCGGGACACGTCCTCCGGATACTGAGCCGCATAGGCGAGCGCGACCGCGCCGCCGAGCGAATGACCGACAATGACCGGACGCTGCACACTGAGTTCCT
>CAYVJO010000362.1:0-3724 GCA_964451735.1 uncultured Hyphomicrobiaceae bacterium
CCAAGGCTTGCCGCCGCATCGGCGATGGCATCGGCCTGCCCTCCGGACGAGCGGTTGGCTATGTAGCGGACCGGATCGATGGGCTCATGGGTCGGCCCTGCGGTGACGAGAACATGCGCGCCATTAAGCGGTCCGGTACGAGTATTCAGAATCGCTTCTGCCGCGTCGAGAATATCTGATGGTTCGGACATGCGGCCCGTACCCCATTCTTGGCACGCCATAGCGCCTTCGGCTGGCCCCACGAAATGGACGCCATCGGCCTTGAGCCGGGCAATATTGCGCTGCGTAGCGGCATTTTCCCACATTTTCCAATTCATGGCGGGGGCGGCGAGAATCGGCTTGTCCGCTGCAAGCAGCACGGATGTGGCAAGATCGTCGGCGAGGCCGGCCGCCATGCGCGCCAGCAGATTGGCCGTGGCCGGTACGACCAGTATGATGTCGGCCTCGCGGGAAAGCCGGATGTGCCCGATTTCGGTTTCGTCCTTGAGGTCGAAAAGGTGCGTGAAAACCTTTTCCTCGCAAAGCGTGGATACAGAAAGCGGCGTTACGAAGTGTTGCGCGCTGTCCGTCAGCACGGCGCGCACGCGAGCGCCCCTTTCACGAGCGCGGCGCACCAGATCGAGGGCTTTGTAAGCGGCTATGCCGCCCCCGACGATAAGCAGGATGGATTTGTTATTCACATTGCGTCCAAAATGTCGAAACAACCGTTAAACAAGTCACGATTGTTTATATCATAAATTCGGACATCGTTTTCGAATGCTGATATTTGGCTCTGCTTGCGTGCCCCGTCACATTCGACTGGCTGAAGCCGAGCTTCCGTTTCGCCGACACCGCGTGCGCAACTCGATACAAATTTGACATAATCTAACCTGTGCCTCAGAGGGTAGGGTGTACTACGTAGCGAAAGAGCCTTCCGCACCCCTGCGACCAGACGACGCCCTGGAAACCCTTAAGAGGCGCGATTCTGTAAGGAACGCAACGTGTTGGAATCATCGTCTCGCCAGATTGTTTTACTCTTTTCGCCCAATTGTCATACTAAGACCACACAAGTTTGGAACCCATGTTATCGACGTTAGGACGTTTCCAATAATCCGGCCATATGGGTCACGAGTGACTTCATACATAGAGACTTACGTTTTGAATTTGTACCTTTGTATTGTTTCGGTATTCCGCGTCGTTCTTCAAAAAATCAGAGGTAACAAAGTGACGGGCGATACAAACAAGCAGCATTTCTACAGCCGAAAGGTGAGATCGGGCTTTGCAGCCTCGGAATGCCGGGTTTTCTGAACCTTCCAGGAAGCGCAGCGGCGGCAGGGCAGTAGCATCTGCCGTAGATGGGGAACTCAAGGCCTTCCGGGATTATACAATGGCAAGAAGCCACGAAGTTACGATTAACGGTCAAACTTTTCAGGCGCGCCGCGGCGAGTTGCTTTTAGACGCGGCCTTAAACAACGGCATCGATCTACCTTATAACTGCCGCGCCGGGCATTGCGGGACGTGCTGCGTGCGACTGGTGTCAGGAGAGCTGCGTGGCGGCGAGGGATCCGAACCAGGCATCGTTCATGCCTGTCAATCGCGCGTCATTGGCGATGTGCAGATCGAGAAGCGTGAGTCGTCAGGCATTCGCACCGTGGAAGGCGTGCTCAGTTCATTGCGCCCCCTGTCTCAGGAGGTGATGGAAGTTGGAATAAAGTTGGAGCGAGCTTTGCCTTATCATGCGGGGCAGTATGCACAGTTGCGTTTCAGCGGATATCCGAGCCGTCCGTTCAGCATCACCCATCCCTTGCGCGGTAATCCAGGCAGTCACATGATCTGGTTCCATATACGCCGCATGGAGGAGGGCTACGTAACAAGATCTTTGGGCAAGTTCATTAAGCTAGGGCATCCAGTCAAGGTGAGCGGCCCTTATGGCTCGGCGTATTTCCGGCCCAATACGGACAGTCGGCTACTGCTTGTCGGCACCAACACAGGGTTTGCGCCCATCTGGTCAATCGCTGTTGCCGCGCTGCGTGAGAATCCAGAGCGCGCGATGATGGTTATAGCTGGCGGCCGTAATATCGATGCGCTGTACATGGGTCCGGCGCTTGCGCGGCTCGCGCGCTTTCCCAATGTCCGCGTCGTAGCCTGTTGCAGCACGCACCAGAACGTGACCCAAGCTGTGAAGCCGGGCAGGCCAACCGACTATATGCCGCGTTTACATGCGACCGATGTCCTTTACGCATGCGGCGCGCCCGCCATGGTCGACTCGCTCAAAGCAATCGCGGCGCGATTCGGTGCGGCCTGTTATGCGGACCCGTTCATGCCAAGCATGGATGACACGGTCGAAGAAGAAAGTCTTTTGACCCGTGCGATGGGATGGCTTGCTTTGCCCACCGCCGCTATGCGAGACCGCATCGCGCTTGCCGCCCCACAGAAGCGCCAATTGGCACTCGACCCCCCACGCAAGCGGAGAGAGGAGCCTATCCGGGCGCAAAGAATTATGGTTGAAGCAGAAGCAAGAATGAGAAATCATTATGGTTCGCAGAGAGCTTAGGCTTCGATCGCGTACGGGGACTGCCTTAACTCCCCTATTACGTTTGCTAGGACTTTTCCTGTTTTATGGCTTCGCTGTAAATGGCGTTGCTATGGCCGATCAAGCCAAGACAGTCGGTCCAAACGCCTGCTCCGAATGCCACAAGGAGGAGGCCGAGGCCTGGAAGAGCACCCATCATTTCAAGACATTCCGTGACATGCCCCGTAACCCCGAGGGTAAGAAAATCGCTGAAAAAATGGGGGTGCGGCGCATAAATTCGGAGAGCCTGTGCCTGAATTGCCATTTCACCGTGCAGCAAGACAGACCTGTCGCGGGGATATCTTGCGAGTCGTGCCACAGTGCAGGGCAAGATTGGATCAAGGTGCATAGCGAATATAGCGGCAAGACTGAGAAAACCGAGAGCGCGGCAGAGAAAGCTGCGCGCTGGAAACTTGCAGACTCCAAAGGGATGATCAGGCCGTCCTCGCTCTACCGGCTGGCAAAGAACTGTTACAGCTGCCATGTCGTGCCGCAAGAGGATCTCGTGAACAAGGGCGGCCACAAGGCTGGCAGCGCCTTCGAACTGGTGTCGTGGTCGCAGGGTGAGGTCCGGCACAATACCTGGTTTTCCAAGGGTAAAGACAATGTTGCAGCAGATGCCGCCCGCAAGCGTATGCTGTATCTTGTCGGTCTCAGCGTCGAGCTTGAGACGGCGTTGCGCGGGGTTGCGAAGGCGACGGCGAGAAAAGCCTACGCGTTTGAAATGGCCAAGCGCGTCGATCGGGCTCGCAAGCAGCTTGCCGCTGTGGCGAAAGTCGCGCCGAATGTGCCTGAAATCGCAAAGATGATCGAATTTGCCTATTCGGCTGGTCTAAAGCTGAACAATGAAAGCTACCTGACGGGTGCAGCCGACGGCGTCGCCCAGCTGACCCAGGGCATCGCAGAGAATTATGACGGCAGCACAATGGCTGGACTAGACACCTTCATTCCCGGACCAGACAAGTTCAAGGGCACAGCAAGAAAAGTCGGCGCGACAAACTGATCGTGGCCGGTGCTGGCGAAAAAATCTGAACAAGCGCGATTAAGGAAGAAGCACCGTAATGGGCGATTTTAGGGGATTTTTGTGAGATCGGCGGAGCGGCGCGCCTCTGGCGGCTCGATAGCAGGAAGTGGCGTGGGTTGGGGGGTGTATTTCAACAGCCACACCATCCA
>CAYVJO010000363.1:0-3713 GCA_964451735.1 uncultured Hyphomicrobiaceae bacterium
CATCGAAGCTGTTGAAGGAACTGAAGTTTTAGGTGGTGGTTACAAAACCTACAAAAAGGAATACAAGAAACCTCAAATTGAGTCTGTTAATATAGCTGTTGCTAAGGCTGATGCAGCTGCTTTTGGTGAAAATACCCTTACTATTACCAAATCAGATGCTTTTGTAGAAAGTGGCGTTGTTTCAATTTCTAGTTCTACCTCTTTAGCTGCTACTGCTGACTTCAAGGATGGAAAAGGAAAGAGTAAAAAATATTAATAGTTCGACTTAAATTTTCATTGGCTCCCATTGTTCACAATTGATAGGAGATATTTTATAAAGCTCATTAAATTATTTTAGTTTAATTGTATGAGCTTTATAATGTGAAAATTCAAGAAGACACAAATATCACTGAAAACTTATAATCAGTTTTCAGTGATATCAAAATCTCAACGGCAGGTCTTATGAACAGATTAAACATCACCGACCTCAGCTTTTGTGACACAGAAACTAATGATAGCGAAAAAGTAAAAGGGGGAATGTTATACGATTCTCTAGAACTTTACTACAGCTATCTTGACAATTTTTCTTTTCCTGTTGAAAAATCAAAATTGAAACTTGTTGAACAATCTTTAGCTAAAGGTGGTTATAAAACAAACTATTACTATGATGAGAAATCAGGTGATATTGCAATTTTGGCATCTAAAGGAAATGGCAAATCTTTTTCTAGCAACACAATAAGCTATCTTTCTAACGGCGAAAGAAGCAGTTCTTTTGAATTCGCTAGCAATTAAAGTTCCTCAAATGCAAGTCTCTGAAATGTCCATTGCTTGATTGTAATTTAATCAGCTATTAAAAAGATTTTAGACAAGGCTTTTTAATAGCTGATTTGATAACTTGCAGCAATCTCAGCTAGTTTGAGTAAATTGCTACTTCAGACTTGATGAGAATCATGCAAGTTATCATTATTATTTTTCACAAACAATATATAAGTTAGGTAGCCATGACTAATTATCAAGTTCTGAATAAATGGATTGTATCGCCTGATGGTACAGTGGTTTGCCAAGCAAAAAGTGTAGCGTCATCTGCTGGCGATTATACACAAACCAGTCAAAACGTTTCAGTGAATATGTCTTCTGATGGTTGCAGTAGTTCCTCATCATCTAGCTCTTCGAGTCGTGCGGTATCTAGAGGTGACAGCAATTAGTAGGATGGTGCGTTACGCTGCGCTAACGGCACCCTACTATATTTGATTTAATCGTTTATTTGCGTTTACGGCGTTTAATTATAACTCCAATAACACCACTAGATAGCAGCAAAGCCAAATTAGCTGAAGGCTCAGGGGCTTTCACCAAAACTCTGTTTCGTTTAAATTCAATTAATACCAAGTTTGTTTGATTGGCAAAATTACGATTGAATGAACCTGCGACAGAAGCTTGTAAAGATTCTTTTAATCCACCAATATTAGGATTAACAGATTGCTGGTTTAAATTAACATTACTGCTTGCTTCCAATCCAACAAAATCATTATCACCTTCCGTATTTAAGTTTCCGGCAATATAAAAAAAATCTAAGACAGAGTTATTTTCAACATCTAATAGAAAGAAAGATATATCTCCACTTGCGCTAGCATTTTCTGCTGAGGGATTATCAATAGATGTTGCCAGTTTTAAATCCGCTGTAAAATCAAAGGAAAAACTCGTACCTGCTTCGATGTCAAAATTACCTCTAATTTTAGACTGACTGTCTGCAAAAGCTAAATAAGCTTGATTTTCACCAAAGGCTTCACTCAAATTTGAATTAGACGCAGATGCTGGAGATTGTAAAAAAATCGCATTTGCTTCGGCTGTTGCCTGTGCAATTCCATTTTTCACAATAACCAAAGTATCAGCATCTGTAAAAGTTCCAACACTAGAAGGAGCTTGGCTAAAATTTTTAAATTCTAATTCTGAGCTAGAAGAAGCAAAGGTAGCGGCTCTACTTGGAGAAATAGTCAAAACGGAAGTAGCTAAGATTGGAGCAGCAATTAGAAAAAACTTTTGAATCAATTTGTTTTTTTTGTTCATTCTATTTTCTAGAAAAAAGTTTGCATCATAAATTACGTTGGCTCACAAGCATTAGCATTCATAAATTCTTCTCAAAAGAAAATTCTGCAAAAATGCTGTGTAGTCAATGAATAGACAAGATGTTGTTTCCGTAAAATTATTTTTTTATGGAAACAATAATTACAAGCCTGTTGAGTCTCAGACTTGGAGCGAAACACCCAATAATTTATATAAAACTACTTAAGTATCAATAGTAAAGTATAAAAAAGCTCATTAAATAAAGTTATTATAAATACAAGACAAACTTTATATTTATCGGTATATACTAATATCTAGAAAATTAAAGCCAGTTAAGTAGTTAGAAGCTATTAAATAATCAAAAAAACCCCTTGGTTGCTTTAAGTCAAGGGGTTTGAATTATTTAATTGAGAAATGTCCGTGCTTGGTTAAATTTTGACAAAGCGGATATAAATTTATGATGAATTGCTCTGAAATGCTTGATTTATCCGTTTTGTCTGCACATAATTTAATCTATTTAGAAAAATAAATTATATTCTTTTTAAAATATTTATTTAATTTTCTAAACATAACATATAGTGCCTATAAAAGATGCAAGTTTAAAGTCAGTGTCCTAGTAGATATTTTACAATACATTCGTATTGTAATTTAGACAAGATTTAATTAATTTCAAATGCTGTAGTTTTGCTACTAACTATTATTTCTGGTATGAGTAATCAAAACCAGAATCATAGGAAACGTCATATTCATTTCCCGTTCGAGCTAAAGCACTACCTACAAAGTAGCTAGTTGCAGATCGTGAAGATACATTTGCACCAGTTGAAGTCTTAGTAGAAGTTTGATCACCTAAAGCTACCGCTACTACATCGGCTTGTGCCTTTCCTGGTTGAGCTTTGGCATTTCCTTGTACATAGGTTTTAGGTTTACCTCCGATAATTTGATTGTCACATTCGACTAGTTCGCAAGTTTCTAAGTCATTAATATTCATGGAATTTCTCAACCTCAATTAATTCTTATTATTGAATTACCATGATAATTGTAACAACAAAAATAGAATTAGTGCAACCAAAAATATTGACCATATTAGCTATTTAAATTTGTTATAAATAACTCTTATGTTTTACCAATAAAAACAATTAATATTTAAATAGAAAAAATATTAAAATTAATACTTTTTGTGCATAAAGATGAATACACTTAATTTATTATTTTGTTAATTTAAGTTTATGAAATTAATTTGGAAAGAATTATTGTAGATCCATATACAACAATATACATTTACACTTTTTATTATTTAAATAATTAAAAAACATCTCATACAATAAAGTAATATATATCACTTTATTGGTAGTATAATTTAGCTTAAATTAAAAAATATACTTACTTACCGGATAGAATATCAGTAAAAAATTGTGAGATACTTTTTACTTAGCAATAAAAAGTATATTTAAGGCTTGGTGAATAATTTGAAAAGCCTTGTATTTTAAGACTTAAATATGATTTGTACTCTGAAAAAGTGCAGGATATTTGGCGTACAAGCTTTGTCATACCTTGGATTATTAATTGATGCTCGTTCAAAAATCAGAAAAAAATAGGGGGTGAAACTCTTGCCTCTTGCAAGAAAGCCTATCAGCACTAAAAGACTTTTTCAGTAAACCCTATTTAGTCCTATT
>CAYVJO010000364.1:0-2590 GCA_964451735.1 uncultured Hyphomicrobiaceae bacterium
AGATCGGCTCGTATGAGCGCCGATATACAGGATTGACCCGATGCTGAAGCGACTCTTGCGCTCAAAAGCTCTGCTATCGGCGGCAGCTTCGCTCATGGCCGCTCATATCAAGCTCGTTCACAAAACATCGCGTATAATACGCGAGCCCGCCGACCTGGAAACCAAAGCCTACGCCGAACGGCCCTTTATCGCTGCGCTTTGGCATGGCCAGTTCCTCATGGTGCCCGCGCTCTAACCAAGAGAATTTGAAATGCAATGCATGGTGGCCCGCCATGGCGATGCAGAAATCGTTGGCCGCACATTGGAAAAATTCGGCCTTGACCTGATCCGAGGCGCGGGGGCAGGCGAGCGCCGCAAGGACCGCGGCGGGGTCTACGCCTTGCGCGCCGCGCTTTCGGCCCTGGCCAAAGGATCGAATGTCGCTATGACGGCGGAGGTACCTCCGGGGCCTGCGCGCAGAGCCGGAATTGGGATTGTCACGCTTGCGCGTTTGTCCGGCCGGCCTATCATACCGTTCGCAATTGCCACCAGCCGTTTCTCAACTTTCAATACGTGGAGCCGGTTCACCGTTAACCTGCCTTTCTCGAAACTGGCTTTCGTTTCCGGTGAGAAGATCGAGGTGCCGCGCGACGCCGACGAGATGCAAATGGAGGTTGCGCGGCGCGCCGTGGAGGACAATTTGAACGTGGCGACGCGCCGGGCCTACGAGCTTGTCGGCCGGAATTGCGAAGCTGTTCGGCCCGTCAGCGCAGGGGGCACGGTATCGCCCGGCCTCAGCTTCAAGATTTACCGAGCGGCGAGCCGGATCGCGCATCCGCTGGCCGGGATGCTTCTGCGCCGGCGAAGCCAGCGCGGCAAGGAAGTACCCGGACGGCTCAATGAGCGTATGGGGATCGCAAGCGCTCCGCGGCCGGACCGTAAACTGCTCTGGTTTCATGCGGCCAGCGTCGGTGAAACAAATGTCGTTCTGCCTCTGATCAACATGCTGCACAAAGAGCGCCCGGATTTACGCATCCTGCTGACGACCGTTACGGTCACATCGGCCCATATCGCAGCCGCGCGCCTGCCGCCAACCGCGATCCATCAATTCGTGCCGCTCGATACGCCCGCTTTCGTGCGCCGTTTCCTCGATCATTGGCGGCCTGACATGGCGCTTTTCATCGAGTCCGAGATCTGGCCGAACCTGATCATGGATGCTGACCGCCGACGCATCCCCCTGGCGCTTCTCAATGCACGAATGTCAGACCGCTCCTTCCGCCGCTGGATGAAACTGCGCGGATTGAGCCGGCCGATCTTCTCCCGTTTCGCCGTTGTTCTCGCGCAAAGCGACATGCTCGCCAAGCGATTGACGCGTCTCGGCGCACCCAAGGTGATATCGGCGGGTAATCTGAAATTCGACTCGCCTCCGCCTCCCATCGACCCAGCCCAGCTTGCCGAACTGCGGGCGATGATCGGCAAGCGTTCCGTCTTTCTGGCGGCCAGCACCCATACCGGTGAGGACGAGATCGTCGTGGACGCGCACCAAGCGCTCGCGCGCTCTCATCCGGGCTTGCTCACGATCATCGCCCCACGCCATCCCGAACGCGGAGCTGAAATTGAAGCCATGCTTCGCGGCTGCGGAGTTGTTGTCGCACGGCGGTCCCAAGGCGACGCTATCGGCGTGGATACGGGAATTTATATTGCCGATACGGTCGGCGAACTTGGCAATTTCTACAGCGTCGCCCGCTTCGCTTTCATCGGCGGATCGCTCGTTCCCCATGGCGGCCAAAATCCGATCGAAGCCGTCAAGCTTGGAACAGGCGTCATTACCGGGCCGCATTGGCACAATTTTCCCGAAGTCTATCAGGCGCTCGCCGAGAGAGGGGGCTGCCGTTTTGTAACCTCGCGGGAGGACCTCATCCAGACAGTACGCGCCTTGTTTGAGGATCGAGCCAGCCTTGAACTGATGAAAAGCCGCGCAGAAAAGACTGTCGCAGAATTGGGTGGCGCCCTGGGACGGACCTTCGAGGCCTTGCAGCCGCACTTGCCACCGAGGGAGACATATCCATTCGGCGGCGAAACCGCATATGCGTCTTGAACCGCCTGCATGGTGGTATGGTGACCGGCCTAGCGACAGGCTTATCGCCGCATTGCTGCAACCTGCTGGGTATCTTTACGCAGCCGCCGCCAAAGCCCGTTTCGTCATTGCCAAGCCATACCGCTCCAGCCTGCCGGTCGTTTGCATTGGGAACCTCACGCTGGGAGGGGCGGGCAAGACGCCACTCGCGCTCGCGGTCGCACAGCTTCTTTGCGCAGCTGGACATCAACCCGCTTTTCTGACGCGCGGCTATGGCGGGCAGCTCCTGGGACCGCACCGGGTCGATCCCGCAAAGGACAGCGCTGTCGATGTCGGCGACGAGGCGCTCTTGCTGGCACGCGTCGCGCCCGTGATACTGGCGCGAAACCGTCCCAAGGGCGCACAGGCCATCGAGGCGATGGGGCGGACCGTGATCGTGATGGATGACGGCTTTCAAAACCCGTCCGTTGAGAAAGACCTCGCCTTGATCGCCGTTGACGCCGCGGCTGGCGTTGGCAATGGCCGCGTCTTCCC
>CAYVJO010000364.1:2600-3481 GCA_964451735.1 uncultured Hyphomicrobiaceae bacterium
CAGGTCCGCTACGCGCGCCGCTGCCGTTTCAAATGGCCCGTGCGCACGCCATGATCCTGATCGGGGCAAGAAAGGCAGAAAGTATTGTCCCAAAAGGCTTTATCCCCGTCATCGAGGCTCGCCTCGCGCCCTCCAGCGATACGGAATGGTTGCGTGCCAGGCGAGCCGTCGCATTTTCCGGCATTGGCCGCCCGGCAAAGTTTTTCGAAACGCTGCGGCAGACGGGCGCAGATATAGTTTCAGCCAAGGCTTTCCCTGACCATCACCGCTTCAGCGAGGAGGAAGCTTTAGGACTGATTGAAGACGCAGACGGCGCGGATGCTTTGCTCGTGACCACGGAGAAAGACTGGGTCCGCATTCCTGGCAGCGGCGGGCCTCTCGGCGCGCTGAAGGCGAAAGCGCGTCCGCTGCCCGTCAGCCTTGCCTTTCCTGAGGAAGAAATCCGACGCCCCCGCCAAGTCCTATCCCGCCTGTCTCCAACGGAATCGTGAGTTGCATGTGAGGCGTAATCCCCTCATTTGTACTAGATGGAGTTGGAGAATAACGTCCCATGATCACGCGCCGTAACGCTATTTTCGGTATCGCCGCCATGTCGGCATTGGCGCTTCGTGCGCAGGGCGCGCAGAGTGCGAGCGGAGGTGAGACTTTCGAGATCGTCAAAAGCCAGGAAGAATGGCGGTCGATCCTGACGCGCGAGCAATATTACATTCTGCGCGAACATGGCACGGAACGCCCATTCACCAGCCCTCTTAACGATGAGAAAAGCGCTGGCCTTTACCATTGCGCCGCATGCGATCTGCCGCTTTTCTCCTCAGAGCATAAATTCGACAGCGGAACCGGATGGCCAAGCTTCTGGCAGCCTCTGGACAATGCCATAGGCA
>CAYVJO010000364.1:3491-3711 GCA_964451735.1 uncultured Hyphomicrobiaceae bacterium
GAGAGAAGACCGGACGTTATGGCTCATGCTCCGAACTGAGGTGCACTGCCGCCGCTGCGGAGGGCATCAAGGCCATGTCTTCAACGACGGTCCGCCGCCGACAGGATTGCGTTATTGTATCAATGGGGACTCTCTGGTCTTTCGCCCCGCGTCCGACGCGAGCCAAGCCAAAGCGCCATCCTGACCGACGCCTTCGCAAGTCATGAAGAGGAAATTCAAG
>CAYVJO010000365.1:0-713 GCA_964451735.1 uncultured Hyphomicrobiaceae bacterium
CCGCTTCTCGACAGCCGCATCGCCGATGTGAACAGCATATATGGTGAACCCTTTGCTGGTTCGATCATGGCGGCGCTGTTTTTAAAGCGTTTCGTGAAAATGTCCGCGTCCTATACGCATTTCGATATCTACGCTTGGGTTCCGCGTCCTCAGCCAGCCAGACCTGTTGGCGGCGATGGCCAATGCGCTCGGGCTGTTTTCGATTATCTGCAAAGGATGTATCCGAACACATGACTTCAGGTCAGTTGGACCCAAGGCGGCATGTCTATCGGGAGGATCTCGCCGCCGCCTTGCTCAAAGACAGAGTGCAGGCACCCCGCTACGTTCAAGGCGAATTGCGTCAGATTGTCGGCTCAATCGCGCCTGTTCGTGTGATTGCGCGTTTCGATGCGCCCTTGCTCACCGAGGCCCTTTATGGCGAGCTTGCCACGATCTATGATATTTCTAATGGCTGGGCCTGGGTACAACTGGCCGAGGACGGTTATGTCGGATACATGCCGGCGGATAACCTGTCGGCTATCATTGAGGAGCCGACACATTGGATCGTGGCGCGAGGGACCTTTCTCTATCCCGCGCCAGACCTGAAGCGCCCGCCTATTGCGCGGCTCAGCTTCAATGCTCGGGTGAGCGTGATAGGCCGCGAGGGCCGTTTTGCCGAATTGTCGCGCGGAGGCTTCGCTTTTGCAGGCCATATGCAACCCATGACGGAGAAA
>CAYVJO010000365.1:723-3711 GCA_964451735.1 uncultured Hyphomicrobiaceae bacterium
CCCGATTTCGTGCGCCTGGCCGAGCGGTTGATCGGGACGCCCTATTTATGGGGAGGCCGTTCGGGTATCGGCATAGACTGCTCCGGCCTCGTCCAACTCAGCCTGGCAGGGGCTGGAATCTTGTGCCCACGCGACACGGATATGCAAGAGGCGGAACTGGGCGAGCCTGTTAAGGAGAAGGATCTCGACAAGTTGCAACGCGGCGATCTGATTTTCTGGCGGGGCCATGTCGGGATCGTTCAATCGGGGGAATGGATGATACACGCCAGCGGACATCAGATGGAGGTGGTTGTCGAGCCGATCAGGCGGGCGATTGAGCGTATCGCGGAGACACATGGCGAAGTGACATCAATCAAGCGCATAGAAGGACTTCAGCTTGGTTAGAGCCTGATTCGTTGTGATGGACTCGGGAGGGGGGGGACTAACTTTTATGTCTTGGCGTAATCTTTTCGCAAAACCGGTTTCCACTTTTGCAGATTAGGCTCTAATGCTTGCAATAGCTCGTTTTGACGCTTGATAGTCACTATTGACCGAACATACGCATCGCCAAAATCGTCACTTCGGTCAGAATGCCGCCTACCATCATGGCGAGGATCCACTTCAGGCCGCGGCCCACGCTGCGCAGATAATTCGTGCGCACGCGCACAGTAATGATCTGATCCGGCAGAGCGGTGTCGCCGACAAGTCCGTTCTGGCCGACGCTTCGCGAGGCGACGATCAGTTGGAGGCGGCGCTGGCCCGGACTTTGAGGCGTGACAACCCAACGCCATCGTCCGTATGTCTCGCCCGTCTCGGGGCGATCGAAAATCCATTGGGTTTCAGGACTTAACGGCTCGATCGTAAAGCCGCCGTCCGGCGCGCGAAGTGCGACGCTCATGGTTTGGGTCACAAGGATATCATGTCGGATGGGATCGGATCTTCCCTCCATCCCGCGAGCGATGATTTGCGTTTCCTCGCGCGAAATCCGGACTTCCACCCTCTCAGGGCTCTCAGCCCGCATCCGGCGCGGGATCGTTTCGATCAGGCGTCCGGCCATCACCTCCTGAGGACGCGGCCGTCTTGCGCGCGTTTTCTGCCGCTCCGGAGATGGGGCTGGCATCGGTTCCGCTTGTGAGCCTTTGCGGGCTCGGGCGCGTTTTTTTGCCGGATCCGGAGCTGGTGGTGCGGAAAAGGGTTTGATTTCTCTGGGACCGCTTCCCAAACGCATTTCTTCCAGACGGCCCGGAGGCGGCAGGATTGGCTCTATACGGCGTTCGGAGGGGGACAATCCCGCTCCGCCTTCACGCTGCCGCCGCTCCATCTGGGGCAGGCGATTGCTCGCTTCGCTTGCTTGCGGCTTAGGAAGGGGTGTGGCGGGCGTAGGCCGTTCCGTGGAGCCGGGAGTGAAAACCTTCTCGGTCCTATCCGTCAGGCCGCCTCTTACGGCTTCCCGGCGCGGAACCGGCGGAGGCGGAGCCTGTTCGGGACCACGGGTTTGAGCGAGCGGCTTGTGAGAAGCGTCCTCTCGGCTAGCCCTATGCGTCGCCCCTGCCTCATCATTTTCGTCGGCGACCACCTGAGTGAGCTCAAGCGCCTCTTCCTGCATCGGGTCTTTCGAACGGACCCGAGGCGTCTCGCCCTCGGTTTCCTCCTGCAACGGGGATGACCGCTTTTTCTGCATATCCACCCCATTTGCGGGCTGGTCTTGCGAGGAATGCATTGCAGGTTCCGATTCGGCGTCCCCCGCAGGCACATCTCCGGCCTTGGCTGTCTGCTGGCTGGGCGCAGCCTTCGGCACAGGGGCAAGAGCCGATTGGCGCGGCGATCGGGCGGCGCGCGAAGCCGGCGACGATCCCCGGTTCGCATAGAGCCAGGTTACCGCGGCTGCGTAGGAAAAACCGTTGCGTTTCATGATCCCGGCGGCGACACTATCGCTCTCTCGCGAAAGCGCGGCCAGCACGAAAGCGGCATCCACCTCATCGCAACCTAGCCGATCGGCGTCGTCGGACCCTGTTTGCAAGACGCGTTCGACCTTGTAGCTGGCGCGCAAATCGAACTCGCCAGGCGTGTAAAGCGTGACAAGATTGCGGTTGACCGTCTCGGTGATAGCCATGCGGATCGAGGGGACATCAGCGCGTACGCCTTCGAGGATTTCGACGGCAGCAGGGTCGTCCAGCAGCGCCAGAAGCAAATGCTCAAGCGTTACGTAACGGTGGGAGCGTTGCTGCGCCGAGGAAATCGCGCGCTTCATCGACAAAGACAAATAGGCCGATTGAGGCAGATCGGTCATGAATCCCGATGTCTCGGCCACCTCATCCTCCAGAACTTAACAAAAAGTGAACACTGACTCCTGACATAGCTCAATCGCGCCACAATCGAAAGGTCTTTGCGGCCACAATCAAGAGCCCGTTGTAAATCATTTCTCCCAAGCGGCTTAGCCGCTATAAGGCTTGATGAAACGCCAACCGGCCCAACCAGGTTCGCAGATGACGTCAGATACACCAACCGAGCGCCCGATGAGCCCGCACGCTCACGCCGTGATCCTGTCAGAGGCTTTGCCCTACATGCAGCGTTACGATCAGGAAATCGTCGTTGTGAAATATGGCGGCCACGCCATGGGCGATGCTGCTCTTGCCGCTTGTTTCGCCAAGGATATTACGCTCATCGAACAGTCCGGCGTCAAGCCCATCGTCGTGCATGGCGGCGGCCCGCAAATCGGGCGGTTGCTCGACCGGCTTCAGATTAAGAGCGAATTCGCCGATGGCCTGCGTGTAACCGACGCAACCACCGTTGAGATCGTTGAAATGGTGCTAGCGGGCTCGATCAACAAGCAAATCGTCGCAGAGATCAACAGGGCGGGCGGCCGTGCTTGCGGTATCTCTGGTAAAGACGCCAATCTCGTTATCGCCAAAAAGCTTGAGCGGCGCATTCGCGATCCCAACTCCAATATCGAGCGCGTCATCGATCTCGGCTTTGTCGGCGAGCCTGTCGAGGTCAATCCTCGGCTTG
>CAYVJO010000366.1:0-3709 GCA_964451735.1 uncultured Hyphomicrobiaceae bacterium
CCATGGCACGCGCCCAGCGCCTCATAGCACACCCAGACACGCCCTTTGTTTGTCAGTAAAGACCCGTTAGCGGCATCTTTCTTAGGTAATATAGGATTGCTGCGTAGCCGCAAAAGAGGGCATGATCCGCTGGGAAATCAGTGCATCCGCGCATGGTCTGTTCGCCCTAGCTTGCCGCCCATAATCGATGTTTTCAGATTGTTCCAAAGACCGCCGACGTATTGAAAATAGAATGATACGAGAGAACGTTCACATGATGACTCCGGAGAAAATCACTGTTTCCTCGCTTTACCGATATCCAGTCAAAGGACTTAGTCCTCAAAAGCTGGATATCGTGAGAGTGGAAGCGGGCAAAACTCTCTCTTGGGACCGCGCATTTGCTATCGAGAATGGTCCCGGCCGCTTCGATCCCGAAAATCCTAAATATTTACCGAAAGTTAACTTTCTGATGCTGATGCGAAACGAGCGTCTGGCAGCGTTGCAAACGGATTTCGAAGAGGAAACGCGGACGCTCACGATCTATCGCGACGGCAAGAAAATCACACACGGCGCCCTCGACACAAAAATCGGCAGGCAAATGATCGAACAGTTTCTTGCGAGCTATATGCGGGATGATCTTAAGGGCCGCCCGCGGATCGTATCATCGCCCGGACATAGCTTTTCAGACGTTTCAGCAAGATGCCTCCACCTTGTCAATCTGGCCTCTGTTGCCGAACTCGAAAAGGTGGCCGGGTTCTCCCTCGACCCGCTCCGGTTCCGGGCCAATCTTTATTTCGAGGGCGCAGGGGCTTGGGAAGAGAAAAAGTGGATAGGACAAAAGATCCGGGTTGGAGGCGCTACGCTGAAAATCTTCAGCGAGACCGTGCGGTGCGAAGCGACCAACGTCAATCCTAAAACGGCATTACGTGATGCCAGCATACCGCCAACGCTGTTGCGAACATTCGGAGACATGTGTCTTGGAGTTTACGCCAATGTCGCCGAGGACGGCGAAATTCGACCTGGTGATAAATTTCAAGTTCAATAAATATCTTGCCTAAACAGCTAACGAAACATGGATTTGGGCATTGGCATTAAGGTGATACTCAAGATACCGTCACCTTTCCTGAAGGGGTGGCGTCACTGGAAACAGGCGCTGGGTCGGCGACGTTCTCCGGCGCGGCAAACAAATCCTCGGCCTTGGCCGCCCGCGGCCCAGCAGCGTCGGTGCCACCAGGATATCGCCGCCTACGCCGGCGTTCCACATTGGCATCGGTTTCGGGCTGATTTTTAGCCGCTTCCTTGGCAACCCCTCTTGCCGCGCGAGGCTCTGCGCTGGTCTTTTTTTCGGCGGAAGGTTTATCATCCGTGTACGGTTCAGGGGCTTCGGCGCGTGCGGGCACCCGATGTTCTGCGGGGGGATGATCCTCGACGCTGGGCTGTGGCTGATCGCGCATCGCTCCATTCATCTCGCGATCCGGACGATGCGCGCCATTGACCGCATACCCGCTGTCACTGCCGTTTACGGAAACCACTTGAGGAACCTGCGCCTGCGCGGCCATGATGATCCGGTTATAGTGCTCAGCATGCTGAAGATAATTTTCGGACATTATAACATCGCCCGATGATGATGCGTCGCGAGCGAGAGTCGAGTATTTTTCAGCGATCTGAGACGCGGTGCCGCGAATCTTGACATCCGGTCCATTCGACTCATACGTGCGGGAAAGGGGATTCTGCGGTTTACGATGGTTGTTATTATTGTTGTTGCTCGGCGGATTGTTCCCGCCACGGCCCCGACCGCGTCTGTTTTGCTGTCCTTGCCTCATGGGCTCCCATCTACAGTTATTGTTCGGAACGCGGAAAGGCAGGGCATATCCATAAGCCTCTACGGTCCATCTCGTACAAAATAAATCTCTATCGATCTTCGATTTGCGCCACCCGGGAGATCTTCTTGTCTCGATCAGCATTTCTCCAGAAAACCTTGGCATCGGTTATTCGGAGCGACTGAACATCAAGGAAGACAGCTCAAACGCAAACGGTCGTCGCCTATGCATAGAGCGGTTTAGCAAAACCTTTTTTATCTCAGAAATGAGTCGGTTTGCAGCAAACGATGCGGAAAAGTTCAGATGCAAAACATCATAACAGCGTAAGGCTGCCTTGTAGAACTCAAACCGTCGTGGCTTTTCGAATCCGTGACTAAAGCTAACGTGATCAAGCGAATTTTCCAACTCTTTTTTTAGGAAGCATTCTATCGCGACCCTGTCTGTCGCTTTATGGCAACCACACGGTTAATGCCCGCTAAATCCTTATGGCATTGCGCGCTCAAGCTTTGGTCTGCTGTGACGGTTTTCATGAAAATCTGAATTATATCGCTGGCTTGTCCAATCCCTGCTTCGAGAAAGATTGCAGCATTTGCAGGCGCGGCAGAGCGCCAATGCGCGGCAATCGCGCGATAGGCGTCAAGGCCGTCTAACCCGCCATCCAACGCCAGCAGCGGATCGTAATGACACACGTCTTCGCTGAGACTTGGAATTATATAGCTAGGTATGTAAGGAGGATTTGCGACAATAATGTCGAATGGTCCCGAAATGGGGTCCAGCCAGTCGCCACAAACGAAAGCCGAACGCTCGGCCAAACTGAAACGCCTGGCATTCTCTTGTGCTGCCTCCAGAGCCGAGGGTATAGTATCTACCCCAACGCCCCATGCGCCTGGCAACTCTGCCAGCAGGCTCAGCAACACGCATCCGGACCCTGTGCCCAGATCGAGAATTTTGAGCTTACCTGTGCGGCCATCCATATCCTGCGCAAATTCGAGCGCGGCTTCGACAAGCGTTTCCGTGTCGGGCCTTGGATCGAGCACACCTTCGCCGACAATGAAATCGCGACCCCAGAATTCCCTTTTTCCGGTAATCCGTGATACAGGCTCCCGAGCCAGACGTCTTTTGCAGCCCGTCTGGATCGCAACCGCTTCCGCGTCGCTCAATCGGCGATCGGGATCGAGGACGTAAATCTCGCGGGAAAGGCCGCAAAAATGGCGCACGATCAGGCGTGCGTCAAGTTCAGCTTCTGCGAGGCCGGCCAACCGAAATTCGCGACTGAGGGTTTTGACCGCCTCTTGCGCCGTGCGGTAGCCTGTCCGGGTGTCAACGGCATGCGCAGTCATGGCCTCAGGCCTCACCAAGTCCATCCATATCGGCAAGCTGACTCGCCTGATATTCGGTGGTTAGCGCATCAATCAGCTCTTCCAGCCCCTCCCCCTGAAGCACTTGCGGGAGATTGTAGAGTGTAAGATTGATCCGATGATCGGTGACGCGCCCTTGGGGAAAATTATAGGTTCGAATGCGCTGCGAACGATCGCCGCTGCCAACCTGGCCTTTGCGCTCAGCGGCGCGAGCTTCGTCGATCCGGCTGCGCTCCAGCGGGCTGCAAAACGCCTCGGCGAAGCTCCGACCGCCGGGCTGGTTCGACGACCCCTGCGCGGTGGCCTGCCTGGAATGCGCCTCCGAAGATTTCGCCCGCTTGCTGCATGGGCCGGTGGGAACGCCAACTCGGTTTGCCGATCTGGCGGTCTTTTCGAGATCGAACCTCGACCCGGTCAAGCTCGGCGGGCGCGCGATGGACGTGGAGTGGCAGGTTGATCTCAACGGCGACTTCCAGTTCGATCCCGCCACGGAGAGCCGGCATTGGGGCGCGTCCGGCCACGTTTTGGTGATCGGCGACTGGGACGGCGACG
>CAYVJO010000367.1:0-3706 GCA_964451735.1 uncultured Hyphomicrobiaceae bacterium
ATCTTACGGAATGTATGTTGATTACGGACCATACCGATTTATATGGCGATAACTCTTGCCAACACAAATGAAATTCCCGACATCGAGTCGCAAGGCGGATGATATATGCGCTAGCCGCAATATGACGTTAGCGGCGAGAGAAGAAGGAGACGCGAGCTATGGGTGCAGGTGTTTGGATTACGATCTATCTGACGTCAGCGCTGGTTGCCGCGATCATCGCTAGCATTGTTGCGCCGATCAAGAACCGGCACATCGGATATTGGATGGTTTTCGCTTTTCTTATTCCGCCCGTAGTGCTGTTATTATTCATACTACCGAAAGGACGCCGTATTCACACTTATGGGCGCGATCCGTTCAGCGATGCTGATGACCGCGACGATCTTTTATGAAGTTTTACCCTAGGCGCCGTCACCCGCGCTTTTCTGGGCTGCGTTCACAGCGGGGAGAAGCTTGGTCTCTACATCGTCCTCGCTAAGTGGACCGACAAATTTATAGACGATCTGCCCTTTACCATCGACGACATAGGTCTCCGGTACGCCGTAAACGCCCCAATCGATCGCGACGCGCCCACTCACATCGGCTCCGATCGCATCGAATGGATTGCCGAGACGCGTCAGGAAGCGCTTTGCCGCATCCGGCGCGTCTTTATAATTGATACCGATCAGCCTGAGACCATGCTTCGTTTTCAATTCCGTAAGAACCGGATGTTCCTGAATGCACGGGCCGCACCATGACGCCCAGACATTCACGATGCTGACTTCGCCTTTGGCGAGATCGGCACTGCTGACGCCTGGCTTGAAGAGCGCCGTTCCCAAAACGCCTTCGATAGGGGGCAGATCGAATTCCGGTACGGGCTTGCCGATCAAAGCCGATGGCAAACGGGACGGATCGCCGGAGTAAAGAGATACAAGAAAAAGGCCGACAAGAGCGCCAACGACGAATAGCGGGATCATAAACCCTAAGCGAAAGCCTTTGTGCTCCTGAGCGTTCGCAGTCATGCGCCGAACCCGCCATCTCGGCTCGTCTCAGAACGCCGCCTAATTCCCTTGGCTTCGAGTTTCGCCAATGCCTGGCGCTGCTTGCGCTCATCGGAAATGGCCCGGTAGACAAGTGCGCCGATCACAGCCGCCGTTACGCCGTAAGAGGCCCAGATGAATACCGAATGAGGTCCCAAATCCATGATTATCCGCCTATTCTGCCGCCTTGAGCGTCGCCGCAGCGCCGACGCGGGTTACTATCATTGTCTCCACGCGGCGTTTGAGGATTTCCGCGCGCATGGCCTTGAAATGCAGCCATATGAACAGCCCTGTAAAGGCGACGGCCATGACCAATAGTGGCGTCAGCAGGGATGGATGAATGGTTGGACCGTCCAGACGGATCACACTTGCTGGCTGATGCAGGGTGTTCCACCAATCGACCGAGAATTTGATGATGGGAATGTTGATGACGCCGACTATGGCCAGGATCGCGGCTGTGCGTCCAGCACGCGAAGGCTCTTCGATGGACTGCCAGATCGCGATGAGGCCGAGGTAAAGAAAAAACAGGATCAGCACGGATGTCAGCCGCGCGTCCCAAACCCAATAAGCGCCCCACATCGGCTTTCCCCACAGGCTGCCTGTAACGAGGGCGAGCAAGGTAAAAGCCGCCCCGATCGGCGCGGCCGCCTTGGCGGAGACATCGGCGAGCGGATGCCGCCAGATCAGCGAACCAATGGAGGAGACCGCGATCAGCACGTAGCAGAACATGGCAAGCCAGGCTGACGGCACATGAATGAACATGATGCGCACGGTCTCGCCCTGCTGATAATCCGCCGGCGCGACAAAGAAGGAGAGATATAGCCCAGCTGCGAACAACAGGAGCGTCAGGCCGGCAAGCCACGGCAGCACGCGATCGGTAAGCCGCATGAAAAAACTGGGATTGGCGAGTGTCCAGAAACTAGGCATGGTTGTTTATATTTGCCCGTTGGTGAGAAGCTTTGCAAGCGGAGTGAACGACGCGGTCAGGACGAATAAACAAGGCTGATGGCGAGACCATGGAAATTCTGAGGCGCATCAACTCAGGTTGAGGCGCAAAGCCGCAGCCGTTCCCAGCGGCGCAAGCGCCATGGTTGCTAGGGTCAGCGCGCACAGGATCGAAAACGGCGCCGTGAAACTTCCAGGTCCCGTGACGACCGCGTCGATGGCCGACACGCCGAAAATCAGGATCGGCACGTAAAGCGGCAGGATTATGAGAGGCAGAAGCAGGCCGCCTTTTCGTAGGCCCAGCGTCAATGCAGCTCCGATCCCGGCCAGTAGACTGACGGCGGGCGTCCCCACAAGGAGTGTCAACATCAGAGGTCCATAGGCCCGCGAATCCATATTGAGCATCAGGGCCAAAAGCGGCGAGAGCAGCAGAAGAGGAATGCCGGCGCTCAGCCAATGGGCGATGGCTTTGGCGAGAGCGACGAGTTCCAGCGGCAAAGGGCCAAGCGCGATGACTTCGAGTGAGCCGTCTTCATGGTCGTCATGGAACATGCGGTCGGCTGATAGAAGAGACGATAACAGCAGCGCTACCCAGAGCACACCGGGCGCGATGCGGCTCAAGAGGTTGAGATCCGGCCCCAGTCCGAGCGGCAACGCGGCGACGATAATGAGATAAAATCCGAGCGCCGTGGAAACGGCCCCGCCCTGACGACGCGCTAGCTGCAAGTCGCGGGCTATAAGCGAGAGGAACGCGCTCATGTGCTACTCACCCTGAGCCGGGCCGCGATCTCGCCGAAATCGAGTGTTTTTGCGTCGCTCCAGCCGAGAGGCGTATGGGTTGCGGCCGCGACGATGCCACCCGCCGCCAGATGCGCGCTCACGATCCTGGCGAGTATCTCCTGGGAGGCTCGGTCGAGCGAAACGGCGGGCTCGTCGAGAAACCATACTGGCCGCTTTGCGCAGAGCAGCCTGGCAAGGCCGAGGCGGCGCTTTTGCCCGGCGGACAGAAAGGCTGCAGGAACGTCTTCGAGATCAGACAGCATGAGGCTGTCCGCCGCTTGGGCTGTGTCATCCTGATTCCCGCCTAGAAAAACGGCAAAGAATGCGAGATTTTCCAGAACCGTTAGAGCAGGCTTTACGCCGTTGAGATGCCCGATATAGTGACATTGCTCGCCTATGGAGCGGTCGCCGTCTCTTCCGTTAAGCCAAACCGAACCGAATGCTGCGGGCAGAAGACCGGCGAGACAGCGAAGAAGTGTGGTCTTACCCGCACCGTTTGGCCCGACGAGCGTCAGCGCCTCGCCAGCTTCCAGCGTTAGGCTCAATCCCTCGAAGATGGTTCGGGTTCCCCGCGCGACGGCAAGATCGTTTACGATGAGTTGTATGGCGGGATGCATTATCATATGACAGTAACAGAAAGATATTTCGCTTAAGTCGTGCGGCCAACTCTATATGACAGCCAAGGTGAGAAAACCAGCGGGGCGCTCCCCGGTTGTCCGCGCGATGACCAGGAGGCCCTGACATGACGACTGAGACGGTTAAGTCCCTCGATAGTTTCAACTGCCGCCGGATCCTCAATGTGGACGGCAGACAATACGAATATTTCAGCCTGCCGGAAGCGGAAAAGAACGGCCTGCCAGGAATTTCGCGTTTGCCCTTCTCTTTGAAGGTGCTTTTGGAAAATCTGCTCCGTTTCGAAGACGGACAAACAGTGACGGCTGACGACATCAAGGCGATGGCGGCTT
>CAYVJO010000368.1:0-3700 GCA_964451735.1 uncultured Hyphomicrobiaceae bacterium
CCACCCTTGCGAGAATCTCTAAGGTCATCGGCAATAAATAATAATACTTTCTTGCCCAGGGGTATGCCTAGAGTTGCACGGCAAAGCTCAGGACTTAAAGGCTTATAGACATCGGTGTCGATACCGTTAGGTATATGGTGAATTGGGAATTGGTTTAACATGCTTGCTTTGACTTGCACTGTTAACCAATTGCTGAGGGTAACTATCGTTAGATTTGAACGGCTATATACCCAGTCTTTTAGTTTCCATTCCCAGCGGGTGGTGTCATGGCGAATAGCTGGATAGATATTTGGGAATGGGCACTGCCCGCAACCTGTTTGCCAACGATCGCAATCGTAGCTGTAAGCACAGTGGCCGGTAAAGCTCCACATATCATGGAGGGTAAAGACGATGGGCTTTTGCGCTGCAAGGTGTGAAATAGCTAGGTAGTTAAAGTAGCCCGTGTGCAGATTATGGAAGTTGGCAATATCTGCCGCAGCAAAAAAAGGATGTTTAGGGATATCAAAACTGCTGATGAGGTTGACGTAGTTGAAGCCAACCCTATGGGTTAGTTTTTGAAGCCAATTCTCAACTCGGTAACGACGCTGAACTTGGGCGATCTGAGGATCATCTGTCTGCTTTTGCCCCACCAACAGCCTAGAGTTGACGCCCTGCTGTAATAAGCCTTGATGCAGTCGGTAGCCAGCTATAGCAGCTCCACCGCCGATATCTGACTGATTGATATGGAGAACGTTCATGAGGAGGGCTTAACAGCTTCCATGAATAGAGAGTCGGGTTTATAGATACTGCCATCTAGTTCAGTATCTAGGTTGAAGCTAGACCAGTCCGAGACGTAGCTGGTGATTGCTGTTCGCTGAACAATCTGAATGAAGCCGCATTGTTCCAAGAGTCGCTGTAAAGAGTAGCGATCATACATCCACTGGTGGATTTCACCATGTTGGCGAAAACGCCCGAGCTGTAACGTCTTATATTCTTGCCTTAGTACAGCTTTTAGAAAGCACTCTCGTCGATAGGTCGAGTAGCGGATAAAACGATAAACAGGTTTGACTAGCTTTTCTAACACTGGGTTAGCTGCACGGACACTAGAATCTTCAAACTGTTGCTGTCGCTGCTGATCTCTAGCTGTAATAAGTCCTTTGGCTTCTATTCCTAGACGTTGAATCACAAAATCGATATTTGGTAAACTTTCCTGTTGCAGATATGCGGCCATATCACCCCCTGGTTGATTCCGTACTGTTTGGTCAAATAGCTCTATCAGCATCCAGTCATAGTTGGCATCCCAACCGGGCACCTCAGCAATAGCTTTTTCTAGAGATAACAAGTATTGCCGAGTGATCGCTTCTAAGTCTGGAACAACAACTCTTAAAATACCTTTAGGTTTGAGAACGCGGAAACACTCTTGCAAAAATTTTGGGGCAACATCTTTAGAAAAGTGCTCTAGTAGATGAGAATGATAAACCATATCATAAGTGTCGGCTGCAGCAGGGATGCCTTTTGATAAATCGTGAGCAACAACAGATTCTGATTGGGATGTAAAGTCAATATTGACCCAGTCGGGATGGTAGCGCTTGCCACATCCTAAATTTAGAGACTTCATGCGAGCTTGCGAAATTGAACGTATAGGCTCTGACCCCGAAAAAAGTGCCTAACTCCCAAAGATAGAGCTTTGTTGTATATGGGCAAACTGAGCCGATTAAAGACACTTTTGTAAAGTGGAGAGGTCGTTCTGAAATGATTAGAATATGCGCTTAGAAAGCCAGATATATGATATGGGGTAAGTGGCTCAAATCTTAGCCTTTCTAATTGGACTGGAAAGAGTGATTCCAGAGCTTTGAACGTAGCTTTAGACCACCGGGTCACATGGTGAGGAGGCATATCTAAGAGGTTGTATTGATATTGAAGAAAGCTCTCTGCATTGGGCACACAATAAATGAGCTTGCCCCCAGGTTTCAAGACATCCAGCGAAGCCTCAATGAATCTTCTGGGCTGAGCGATATGTTCAAGCACTTGAAAACTACATACTGCATCAAAATGCTCTGCATGGGTCTTGGCTAAGACATTTAAGTCTAAAGCTTCTACAGGTAAATCTCTACTTTGAGCGACTTTAACAGCTTCTTTGTTGAGTTCAATACCTCGAATATTTAAGCCATTATTAATGACTTTCTGCACAAAGTTGCCCAACGCAGAGCCTATTTCTAAGACGTTAGAGCAGTCATTGATGTCTTTCAGCGCTGCACAATGCTCCCACTTATCTGGCATGTAGTACCAGTCAAAGCATTGAAGTTGTTCATACAGCTTATCAGAACCCTCAATGTTTTCGGGAACAAAAAAATGAAGCTTTGTCTGATTGCACTGGTAGCGAAAAATTTTGTGATGAGAATTCATTTCCCTGGAAATATCCAAAGAAAATGTATTTTTCCAATCTTTAATTAGAGAGGTCGTTTCAATAATTTCGAGCAGAGAAATATCTGAAGAATTATTTAGTGGAGATAAAATATTTTTCATTTAGGCTAAGTAAAAGGAGTTATTCGAAATAATCCAAGCGTTTCAATGCATCACCATGCTTAGCCAAGAAAATATCTAAGTCGCTTTTGGAGAATAAGTTATGCCAATCTCCAGTCGCACCATTTCTAACAAACTTAATTGACTTATCGGAGAACTTTAAGTGTTTACCTAAATCTTGTTGTTGATTTTCTAACTCTTTCATGTTTTCAAGGCTAGATGCGTGTATGGCTTTTTCTACTCTTTCTTGATCGATATCTAAATTTAAAAATTTAAGTACTTTAGTGAAAGAATTCACTGTGTCGTGCTTAACATCTTCATACCTAATCAACAAAAAGTCTTCGGAACTAGCCAGTCCGCAATCTAGCCACGAATGAATATGTGCTTCCCAACTACCAAATTCGTCATAACAATTCCCCAGGTTGAATAAGTTCAAATACTCTGAAAACTCGACGGTTTTTTCGAGTTTTCCATACTTTTTAAGATGGTAGTAGTAGGATACTGCTACATCCCTACCGTCACGTACAAGATAGATAACTTTCTTGTAGCTAGGGGTAAATGGCAAATGACTTTTGATGATTCTAGGTTTTCTAGCTCTATAGACCAATTCCATACTGTCGTGTATGTCTGGAATTAATTCGTGATGATTCAGGAAAGTACATTTATTGTGCGTCAAGTAGTTTGCAATTAAGAAGCGTAACCATGTACTGCCTGACTTTGGATATGAGACGATTAAAACATCATCTTTAGAGAAGGTTAAATCTCTTGCTTTTAATGGTTTCAGTCTCATTGATGCAAGATTCCATTTCATGGAAGCCTAATTTTAATTAGTTTTCAGCGGATAAGATTGAACTGAATTTTCGACTAAAACAGATTTCCATTCGAGCTCCGGAGCCACAACTCCTGGCCATCTTTCATTAAAGCTAGAGCCATGCTGATTGCTACCTTCTATGTAAAAGTCTAAAAATTCTTTGCCTTGCAGTAGAACTCTAACTCCAGGAATGCCAGAATGTATCTTTATAAAATGAGTCCCTGAATTTAGGAGATTTGGAGGAATGATGCACGTACTTTTGTAAGTCCCTGGATATGAGTCTATTTCTTTCTCTAGCCTTAAGTTGTGATCGGTCGAAGTGAATGCAATAACTCCCTCTGAGTTGAGTATTTGCAGGATAATTCTCATGCCTCTTAGACTATTGAA
>CAYVJO010000369.1:0-3689 GCA_964451735.1 uncultured Hyphomicrobiaceae bacterium
GAAAACAGAATCACAACCAGCATTCGTTGGCCAGGTCAGACAAACCTGCTTAGTGCTAACCGCGGCCGACAGTTCGCCGTGCGCAAGGTGGGTTAATGGCAGACCGAAAAGACACAAATCATCGGCCACAACTCTATACCCCTGAGGAGCGTCTCCGCCGGGACGCTTCGCCCTGGACGATCGTGCAGGGCGTGCTCGCTCCCGTCCAATTCGTGGTTTTCCTTGTCAGCCTTGCCCTCGTTCTTCGCTATCTGGCGACTGGCGCGGGATATGAGGCTGCGACCTGGTCGATAGTGATCAAGACTGTGGTCCTTTATACGATCATGATTACGGGTTCGATTTGGGAGAAAGAGGTTTTCGGGCGCTATCTGTTTGCGCCGGCTTTCTATTGGGAAGATGTTTTTTCGATGCTCGTCCTTGCGTTGCACACGGCCTATCTGGTTGTGCTGTTCGGGGGGGTTCTCTCGCCATACGGGCAGATGCTTCTCGCTCTCGCCGCCTATGTAACTTATGTGATTAATGCAGCACAGTTTCTTCTAAAATTACGCGCTGCGCGCCGTCAGCAGCCTTTAAGCGCGAAGTCGGGTCGCCTTGCGGGAGTGGCTGGATGAGCGCGCTGACGGATAATCTCGCCGTGCGCGCGGATGCCGGATGCGTTGAACCGCAGGTTTTGCGACAACGCGGGCAGCGCGAAGTTTTTTGCGGGCTGACCAGTATCGTCTGGCTGCATCGCAAAATTCCCGACGCCTTCTTTCTCGTGGTCGGATCGCGGACCTGCGCACATCTCATACAATCGGCCGCTGGCGTCATGATCTTTGCCGAGCCGCGCTTTGCAACGGCCATCATTGAAGAACGCGACCTGGCAGGTCTTGCCGATGTGAACGAGGAGTTGGACCGTGTCGTTGCGCAGCTTCTCGAACGGCGGCCCGACATCCGCATGCTTTTCCTGGTGGGCTCGTGTCCTTCGGAGGTCATTAAGCTCGACCTGTCGCGCGCAGCCTCGCGCCTGTCGCAAATTCACCTCCCGCGCGTGCGTGTAGTAAATTACACGGGCAGCGGCATCGAGACGACTTTCACGCAAGGCGAAGACACCTGCCTGGCCGCCCTGACAGGCCATCTCGAAAACGCGCCTGGGGATGAGCAATCATTGTTGATCGCAGGCTGCCTGCCGGACATCGTCGAGGATCAATTCCGGCGCGTCTTCGATGAACTCGGCATCGGCCCTGTCGTCTTCTTGCCGCCTCGCTCCAGTCTCGACCTGCCCAAGATCGGCCCCGGAACCAGAGTGCTTTTCGCACAGCCTTTTCTTGGCGAAACGGCTGCGGCGGTCACCAAGCGCGGCGCGCGGGTCTTGAACGCGCCTTTCCCATTCGGCGCGGAAGGTACCGCTCTCTGGCTGAAAGCCGCCGCCGACGCCTGGGGTGTCGATGAGATGCGATTCCGGAAAGTGATTGCGCCACGGCGTGAGCGCACCATACGAGCGCTTGAGCGCTATCGCGAGACGCTCACCGGCAAACGGGTGTTTTTCTTCCCCGATTCGCAGTTGGAGCCGCCGCTGGCCCGTTTCCTCGCCCGCGAACTCGGCGTCGAACTCATCGAGGTGGGCTCACCCTATCTCAACCGCCAGCTCGTCGAGCCGGATCTCAACCTGCTGCCGGATGGCGTAATGCTCAGTGAAGGCCAGGACGTCGATCTGCAACTCGACCGCTGTCGCGCAGCCAGCCCGGATCTGGCGGTGTGCGGTCTCGGCTTGGCCAACCCGCTCGAAGCCGAAGGCATCACCACGAAATGGGCCATCGAGCTGGTGTTCTCGCCAATTCACGGCTTCGAACAGGCTGGCGACCTCGCCGAGCTTTTCGCGCGTCCCCTGATGCGGCGGGAAAGGCTGAAGGTGTAGACGATGCAGCTCACGGTTTGGACATATGAAGGCCCGCCGCATGTTGGCGCGATGCGAGTCGCAACGGCGATGAAGAACGTTCATTACGTCCTGCACGCGCCTCAGGGCGATACTTACGCGGATCTTCTGTTCACGATGATCGAGCGCCGCGACCATCGCCCGCCCGTGACTTACACCACTTTCCAGGCCCGCGATCTGGGCGGCGACACGGCCGAGCTATTCAAGCGCGCGGCGAAGGACGCCTATGATCGTTTCAAGCCGGATCTCATGCTGGTGGGCTCATCCTGCACCGCCGAGCTCATCCAGGACGATCCGGGCGGTCTTGCCGCTGCGCTCAATCTGCCGATCCCGGTTGTCCCGCTTGAGCTGCCGTCCTATCAGAAAAAAGAAAATTGGGGCGCTGCAGAAACGTTTTATCAACTCGTGCGCGCCGTATGCGCCCCGCTCGCGCCACCTCCTGGAACGGAGCGCGCCGAACGCGCCGAAGGCTTGCGTCCGTCCTGCAATCTCCTCGGACCCACCGCGTTGGGCTTCCGCCACCGCGACGACGTGGCTGAGATCCGCAAGTTGCTTTCCGAGCTTGGCGTCGACGTCAATGTCGTTGCGCCGCTCGATGCGAGCCCCTCCGACATCGCCCGTCTCGGCAATGCCGATTTCAACATCGTGCTTTACCCCGAAATCGCTCATTCGGCGGCTGGCTGGCTGAAACGCACCTTTCGGCAGCCTTTCGTTTCGACCGTTCCGATCGGGGTTAACGCAACGCGGGACTTCATCGACGAAGTTTGTCAGCTAGCCGGTATTGATAAGTCTGGCGCGTTTGAGGCGGCGTCGCGCCTGCCGTGGTATTCGCGTTCGGTCGACTCAACCTATCTGACCAGCAAACGCGTCTTCATTTTCGGAGATGCCACGCATGTCTTGGCCGCCGCTCGTATTTCGAAGGAGGAGCTGGGCTTCGACATCGCCGGGATCGGCACCTACACGCGCGAATTCGCCCGCGAGGTGCGCGCGGCGGCTCAGTCCTACGGCGTCGATGCCCTGATCACCGATGATTATCTCGACGTGGAACGCCGCATCGTCGAGCTTTCGCCGGAACTGGTGCTCGGCACGCAGATGGAGCGCCACATCGCCAAGCGCCTCGGCATCAGTTGCGCGGTCATTTCCGCGCCTGTCCATGTGCAGGACTTTCCTGCGCGCTATTCGCCGCAAATGGGCTTTGAAGGCGCGAACGTCATTTTCGACACATGGGTACACCCCCTTGTCATGGGGCTGGAGGAGCATCTCCTGACGCTCTTCCGCGACGATCCGGAATTTCATGACGGCGCTGTCCCATCCCATCTTTCTAACGAAAGGACGAATGCCGAACAGCCGGCCGCAAGCGTGGCTCACGCGCCCGCTGGCCAGCCGCAGGCCGCCCCGCAAAACCCCGCGGTCATTTGGACCGCCGATGCTGACGCCGAACTTCGCAAGATCCCCTTCTTCGTGCGCGGGAAGGCACGCCGGAACACCGAAAGCTATGCCCGCGAACAAGGTCTGGCTCAAATCAGCCTGGAGACGCTTTACGATGCCAAAGCCCATTTCGGCCGCTGACGCGGCGCCCGTGCGCGTCGTCATTGTTACGCTGGACAATCATCTGGCCAGCTCCGTGGAGCGCGCGCAGGCGAGCCTGTCCTCCGATCTGCCGGGCATCGAAATCGATCTTCATGCGACCTCGACCTGGAGTGAGGACGCCGCTGCCCGAAAGGCCGGTCTCGCCGATATCGCCAAAGCCGATATCATCATCGCCTCGATGCTG
>CAYVJO010000370.1:0-3683 GCA_964451735.1 uncultured Hyphomicrobiaceae bacterium
GCGATGCCCGGGAAGCTTTCCCCATTATTGCGGCCGAAGTTCACGATGTTATCGCCCGGATGCCCGCTCGGCATCACCGACGAGGCAATCGCCTTGAACCGCTCGTAATCGGCGTCGCTCGCAAAAAGCATGCTGTTCGCCTCGCCAGCAAGAGCGCTTGCGCAATAGCCGAAAATGCGTGTCGCCGCAGGGTTGCACAAGGTGATGCGGCCCCTTGCATTGGAGAGGATGAGGGCGTCGGGGCAGTTGGCGAAGATCGCCTCGAACAGTGTTCGTTGACGAGTGCTCTCCATCTCGGCCGCGACCCGCGCGGAGATATCGTGGATGCTGCCGACGAAATAGCGCTCCCCATCCGCCTTGAATTCCCCAACCGACAGGTGAATGGGAAACACTGCGCCGTTTTTCCTGCGTGCCTCGACTTCTCGGCCGATGCCGATGATCTTCTTCTCGCCGGTCGTCAGATATGCATGCATGTAGCTGTCATGGGAGGGACGGTGCAGGTCCGACATCAGGATATGAACGTTTCTGCCATAAAGCTCGGCGCGGGTGTAACCAAAAAGCGTCTCCGCCGCCGGGTTGACCTTTTGGATGATGCCCGCATCATCGATGATGATGATCGCATTGACCGACGACTCGATCGCCGCCTCGACCATGCGGCGTTCGAAGTCGTGTTCCGGCTGTGTCGGATCAGGCTTATCCATGCGCGTTTTTATGCCGATCGTGTGTGGGTGCAACTAATACGGAAACAGCATATCACATCGCATGCCTGGCTAATTCATGAGCCACAATCGTGCCAAGATCTACACTATCCCATTTGTGTGTTTCTGTTTCTTTTTCTCCGCGGCCTGAACCATTGAACTATCCTTTTTTCTATATTCCCGCATTCCGCTTGATAAAACTTATTGTTTGTCGACCGATTGAAAATCGTCGTCGATTTGTCAAATCATGTCCATAATATGGTGGTTACAAATATGGCGAGGGCGCGCTTAAGGCCTCTAAGATGTATCAGTGACGCCGCCAGGGCTTCAGCTTTTTGGCTTTATGGCGCTTCCTTGCACGACTGCGGATCACTTTTGCTTAATGCGCTAAGTCCTCGGCGAGCCCGGTTTTCAGAATTTAGACGTCAGTTGGCGGCAAATAGGTCAATCCAAGGAGGCCAACATCCTCGTGCGTTATCACGCCTGCATAGACTTGCTTCATGCGGGCGGACATCGCGCCCTTATCTTCGAACGTCGTTCGGAAGAAGCGGCCCCCGCCCGCCGCAGCCCATCCGTTTACAACGCCGCCGCACAAATAAACACCGTCCCAGGCCGCCGCGGCCAAAGCCAAGTCACCCGCAATACGCCCCAGTAAGCTGGAAAATTCGCGGAGTGTCTCCCCGGCTATCCGGTCATGTCCGGCGCTTGAGAATATCGCCGCGCCCATGAGATCGCGCGTATGCGCCTGTCCGAGCCGGTCGGCGATGCGGTTATACAGCGCGATCACACCGCGTCCGGAAAGGATGTCCTCAATGGAGCGGGCGCCGTTCTCGATCATTTCAAGCTGTGCCTCGGAAAGCGCGCCGAGGGTCATGTGACCGGGTTCGCCCGCATTGGCGATCCAGCCTGCGCCCGCGGGAATGGCGCTCGCTGCTCCGAAGCCGGTTCCGACATTGACGGCGATCATGGTTCTTCGCAGTAGCGGCTCGCGCTTGCCGTCGCCAATCGCCGCGAGCGCCTTCGCGTCAAGATAGGGCAGGGCGAGCGCAACGGCCTGGAGATCGTTGACGAGTGCGACTGGCGCGCCCGCGAGCTGGGTAGAAATGCTTGCGGCCTCGATCGTCCAGGGGGCGTTGGTCAGCATCGTGCGGCCGTCATCCATCGGACCGGCTACGCCAATTGCGGCTCCCTCGCAAGCCTGCGCGTCCCCGCATGTGCTCAGATAGGCGTCCAGCGCGTCGTGAAACGATGTGAAATCCGTCACCTGGAAGACGCGTTTGCCGCTTATGTCTCTCGGACTGAGGCTGCGGGCGAAACGAACATTCGATCCTCCGATATCGGCAACGAGGCGCCAGCCGGTCATGCGGCGAACTCTGGATGGTCAGGCGCCAGAGCAGCGAGGAAGCTGTTGCGCCAATGCGTCGCGTCGTTGCTGCGGACGCGCTCCAGAAGCACACCATGGCGTTCGCGCCGTTCCTCACGCGGCATGGTCAGCGCCTGCTCAATGGCATGCGCAATGTCGTCAATATCATAAGGGTTGACGATCAGCGCTTCGCGCAGATCTTCGGCTGCGCCAGCAAAACGCGACAGAACGAGAACGCCGGGATTGTCCAGGTCTTGCGCCGCTACATATTCCTTGGCGACGAGGTTCATTCCGTCCCTCAAAGGTGTGACAAGCCCCACCTCCGAGCCGCGAAACAGCGCGGCGAGTTGCTCACGCGGCACATTACGATGCAGATAACGGACGGGCGTCCAGTCGAAATCGCCATATTCGCCATTGATCGCTCCAGAACGCTGTTCCAGCTCCTCGCGTATGTCCGAGTAAGCCGCCACATCCTCGCGTGTAGGCGGCGCGATTTGCATCAGGGTGACGGTTTTCTGCTTGTCCGGATAGAGTTCCAGAAGGCGGTGGAAGGCTTTCATCCGCTCTGGCAGTCCTTTGGAGTAATCCAGGCGATCGACTCCGACGATATGGGAGCGAGCCAGATTGCGGCGGTTGAGGCGCTCGATGATCTGATCGGCTTCCGGCGTATGCGCCATTTGGTAGAAGCTGTCCACGTCGATGCCGATTGGAAAGGCGCGGGCGATGACTGTCCGCCCGTAGGCCGTGACACGATCCTCCTCAAGGATATCGCCATTGACGTGCTCGCTTATGAAACGCTGAAAGTTCACCACATCGACATTGGTTTGAAAGCCGATCACATCGCAGGCAAACAGCGATTTGATCAGCCATTGATGCACGGGCACAGCCAGAAGCACGCCCGGCGGGGGAAAGGGAATATGAAGGAAGAAGCCGATTTTCTGCTTGCAGCCCCGAGAGCGCAACTCAGATGCGAGCGAGAAGAGATGATAATCGTGGATCCAGACGACGTCGTCGGGCTGAAGCAATTGCGCCAGGCCATCCGCGAAACGCGCATTGACGCGGCGGTAGCCGTCGAAATAGGCGGTCTCGAAATTGACGAGGTCGAGGCGGTAATGACAGACGGGCCAGAGCACCTGATTGGCGAAGCCGACATAGTAATCCTGGTAATCCTGTTGGGTTAACGGCGCGGTCGAGATCGTCACCGCGCCCTGCTGAACCGATTTGACCAAGACTTGTTCCTCAGTCTCAACAACGCTGCCATCCCAGCCAAACCACACGCCCCCGGTCTGCCGCAATGCGTCTCCCAGAGCGACGGCCAGACCGCCCGACTGACTCTTTTTTTCTAGATAGGCAACGCGGTTCGAAACGACGACAAGCCTGCTCATACAACCCTTTCCCATGGCCTCGACAAGCGCATCGCGCCATTGATGATCCCGACCATCGAATAGGTCTGCGGAAAGTTGCCCCAGGCCTCTCCGGTTATGGGATCGGTGTCTTCCGACATTAAACCGAGATGATTGCGGGTTTCCAGAAGCGCCTCGAATATCTCTTTCGCCGCTTCTTGCCGTCCAACCCGCGAAAGAGCGTCCACGCGCCAGAATGCGCAGACATTGAATTCGGTC
>CAYVJO010000371.1:0-3683 GCA_964451735.1 uncultured Hyphomicrobiaceae bacterium
ATCCGGTGTCGTGTTAGCCGCAACTGACCCAAGTGCCATGTCGTCCTCCCGCTATGTTTCTTCTTTACAGCCCCAGCCGTTTTGCCCGTTATGGCGCATCGCTCCGACTGGCCTTATATGTTTCGATCGCCTGTAGCGGCGTCGCAATCAAGGCAGAAGGATCGCTTGCGACCGATCCTGCTTCGCCCAGATCACCCGCCAGGTAGCGATTAATGAAAGCTAAGGCCACAGTCGTCGGGTCCGCTCCTTGACGGACTTGATCAGCCAACCCCTGCCAATATTCTCGTGGCACGCCCAACCCTCTAAAAAGGTCGATCAATTCAACTCTTTGCTCGGCCGTAAGATTTTCAGACCACGGCTCGACGAAAGGCTGTTCCATCTCGAAGAGTGAATCCCGAAGGTTTTCAAGCCTCGGCCTCATATCCGCGAACTCATCATTCGCGATCGCGCCATCAAGCAACTCTCTAATCTTTGCCTTTTGCGCATCCGTGCCGTGCATCTCAAAATCGTCAACGTCAGCAAAACTTTCACTGAGTTTTTGGAGGAACTCGTTAACCGAACCGCGATTTGTCGGATCGACCATTCTTTCCAAATGGTACGCGCCTCCACTATCAGGCAGTAAAGTTATATCAACATATTCACGTATGACTTCCTGTGGATCACGTCCAGATCTGACAAGATCATAGATATATTGCTGCTCTATTGGATCGGTTATGTCATAATCCAAAAATTCTATTTCAAGATAATCGCGTTGCTCTGGAGTGAGATCGTCTGAGCTCGCTCCATGCGCTGTATCATTGCCGTTCCCCGCGCCACCCGTCCCGCCAGATTGCGCGGTCCCGGTCGGCGCGCCGAGAATGCGTCCGGCGAGACGCGCTGCGGCCGTATCCGGGTTCATGCCGGGGTTCCGATTCATTTCCGCTTGAACGTCGTGCGGAGAAACGCCGTAACGCCGCGCCGCCTCTTCAACGCGCGCATCCGCGGGGAAAGGATTGAGCAAAGGCTGCTCAGGAAGACTTGGGAGCTGCGGTGGCTCGTCCGGGTTCGCTGGTTCCGGATTGGCGCTGGGATCAGGGGGCAGGAGTGGCGGCAACGCCTGCGCAGGCTTCACCACGGCGCGGCCGTTCTCTACGCCAATCAGGTCCTGAAGCCCGTTTGCGGCGACCATGTCGTTGAGGCCAACGCCATCGCGCAGCAGACCACTATCGCGGAAGTAGTTGAGCTGCGAGGCCGCATTGCCGCGCATGATGTTCTGTATGAAGCCGGCACGGCCACTGTCGGCGGGAATGATCAAATCAATCTGGTCGATCCGACTCGCGGCGATGGAGGCGCGGTTGTTGGCCGCAATCGTCGTCTTGCCGCTCTCATAAGCCTCCGCTCCCATGATGGGTGACATCTGGCGCTCGCCGATGAACGAGAGGTTGGCCGCAAACGCCCGGTCTTCGAGACGCCGCGACCGGGTGGAGAGGCCCTCCGGGGACAGGCCGCTATCTGTCAGATAACGGTCCTTATTGTTGACGTTGAAGCTGCTCGTGGCGTCGATATTACGTACGAGATCCGGCACGGCTGATTGCCCGTTCGCATCCGCTTGCGGCAGACGGTCACCGGGAGCGATATAGACCGGCTGGCTATTGATCGAATACCATTGGCCGCCGGAGGGCATGCGCTGCCTCATCGCCTGATTGATTGGCGGCTGTGCGGGCGGATTGCTGAGTGGCACAGGAGGATTGACCCTCACGAAAGGCACGATGTTGTTGGCTGGAGCGCCCGTTTCCTGACGGCCGCCCGGCACAGCTGGCGCAAGTTGGGTCAGGAGAACCGTATCGAAATCCGCCCCTTCCCTATCAGCGCCTAGCGGCGTCTCAAGCGGGATAGGATCGGATGCCATGTTGACCGTAATGTGCCCTAGCGCCATGTGTCCTGACATTATTCGCCGATAGATTGACTGTTGAGCGCCTTCGATCGCGAGAGGATAACCCATCCGAATTGGCCCCATGAGTCTGCGACGTCAGAGGGTTTTTGACATACCGGCCCAGATAAGCCTCTTATATCTAATTTGATTAAGAATTATCACAAACTGCTTCGCATTGCATCAAAATATTCAGTATTTTTACATAATATGGATCATATTCGCTCACAAAATCATAAAGAGGATACAACTCGATGTATAGAATGGCTGCATATTACTCATTTAAATTCTGATACGCTTTTTGTAGCTTTGTTTCATGCGATATAGAACTAGGCTTTCCAATAATCATGCGTATGAATATTCCAACCGTCGTGGCGATCGGCGAGGATGCACTTCATGAAAAAAGCTTAAACGCGGATCTCTTGAGCCAGATCTGACAGGTGGACTGCTTGGCCTATGTGCAAGACGCATGATCGTTTTTAGGCCTACAAACGAGTTACGGCCATTGCTACCATTTGAGGCGTTACGCACACTGATATCACCCGTCATCGATGGAGAATTCTCATTTCAAATCCACCTCCGCCCGCTGCGCGACATGGCGGTAAAATTCTGATCGACCAGCTCAAGATCCAAGGGGTGGAGCGGGTCTTTTGCGTGCCTGGCGAAAGCTTCCTTGCCGCGCTCGACGCGCTTTTCGAGAGTGGCATCGATCTCGTCGTTTGCCGTCAGGAAGGCGGCGCAGCAATGATGGCGGAGGCTCACGGCAAGCTTACAGGACGTCCGGGCATCGCCTTCGTGACGCGCGGACCGGGCGCGACAAATGCCTCAGCGGGCGTTCACGTCGCATTTCAGGACTCAACGCCCATGATTCTTTTCGTCGGTCAGGTCGGGCGGGGCCAGCGCGACCGGGAAGCGTTTCAGGAGGTCGATTACCGGCAGATGTTCACCCCGCTCGCGAAATGGGTTGCTGAGATCGAGGTTACGGAGCGCATCCCTGAATATCTCAGCCATGCGTTTCACGTTGCAATGTCGGGACGGCCAGGACCGGTTGTCCTCGCTTTGCCAGAGGATATGCTGTCGGCTACGGCCGAGACCGGGGACGCGGCGTTCGCCCTGCCCTCGCGCAATGAAGCATCCGGGGAAGCGATCGGGGAGATCGTCATGGCCCTGTCTGGTGCGGCGCGGCCAATCGTAATTGTAGGCGGTCCATCCTGGTCCACCAGAGCCGCCTCCGATCTGGCGCAGTTTGCGGCGGCCTTTGACCTGCCGGTCGGGGCGTCCTTCCGCTGCCAGGACTATCTCGATAACCGCCATCCTTCATATGCGGGCGATGTCGGCATTGGCATCAATCCGGCGCTGGCGGCGCGTCTGCGGCAAGCGGATCTGCTCCTGGTCATTGGCTCGCGGCTTGGCGAGATGACCACCAGCGGCTACACGCTCATCGACGTTCCCGAGCCAGCGCAAAAGCTTATTCATGTTCACCCCAACCCCTCCGAAATCGGCCGCGTCTACCGCCCGGTGCTCGGCATCGCCGCCGACTCGGCACAGCTTCTCGGCAAGCTCGCCCTGACCCGGCCGAAAAGTGCGCCGCTATGGTCAGATTGGCGTGCGGCCGCTCGATCCGAATATGAGGAATGGCAAAAACCGGCCGCAACGCCTGGCGACATACAGATGGAATACGTCGTACGTCATTTATCCGAAACCTTGCCCGAGACCGCCATCGTCACAAATGGAGCGGGCAATTACACCGCCTGGCTGCACCGCTATTTCACAT
>CAYVJO010000372.1:0-3670 GCA_964451735.1 uncultured Hyphomicrobiaceae bacterium
CTGGACCTATTTCGGCAGCGTCGGGCTTGCAACCACGAGCGGGCTTGACTTCCTCGCCGTCTATCTGGGGCCGATCTTCGTCTTTGCCTTCGGACGCCCCCTGATCGAGCGCATCATCAAGATCAGCAAGTCGCAGAACATCACGTCCATCGCTGATTTCATGTCCGCACGTTATGGCAAGAATCCCATCGTCGCAGCGGTCGTTACGGTCATCGCGGTGCTTGGCGTGCTGCCCTATATCGCCTTGCAGCTTAAGGCCGTTTCGCAATCGGTGATGACCATCGTCCAGCCGAGCGTTTACACACCCTACCTGCCAGGCGCCGATCCGTTTGGAGACGTGACTTTCCTCATTGCCCTGACGATGGCGGTGTTCGCCGTGCTGTTCGGCACACGGCATATCGACGCTACCGAGCATCAGGAGGGCTTGATGCTGGCGATCGCCATGGAGTCGCTCGTAAAGATCGCAGCTTTTCTGATTGTCGGCTCGTTTATTACTTACGCAATGTTCGGGGGTATTGGCCCACTGATTGAGAGAGCCGTCGAACAGCCGGAAATCATAGGCCTTTTCGCGAAAGGGTTCTCGGGGGGCAACTGGATCGCGGTGACGTTTCTGAGTGCCGTCTGTATCCTCCTTCTGACGCGGCAGTTTCATGTCACCATCGTCGAGAATAATTCCGACCGCGAAGTCAGCCGCGCAACTTGGCTGTTTCCGCTTTATCTGATCGCTATCAATATTTTCGTTGTGCCGATCGCGATTGCGGGTTTGCTGACCTTCCCGGACGGCAGCAAGGACGCGGATATGTTCGTGCTTGCCCTTCCGCTCAGCCGTGGCGCGGAAACGCTTGCGATCCTTGCCTTTCTGGGCGGATTGTCGGCGGCGACCGCGATGGTGATCGTGGAGTCGATCGCGCTATCGATCATGGTCTGCAACGATCTGGTGATGCCGGTCATTCTGCACCGGTTGAAACTCGCCGACGGCGAACGGCGCTACATGGGCGCTTGGCTGTTACACATAAGACGGATCGCGATCTTCGGCATTCTTCTGCTCGCTTATCTTTTTTACCGCGTCGTCGGCGATACTTATGGGCTAGCACGGATCGGCCTTCTATCGTTTGCGGCAATCGCGCAATTCGCCCCGGCGTTTTTCGGCGGGCTGATTTGGCGCGACGCGACCGCCCGCGGGGCAATTGCTGGCATCCTTTCCGGCTTTGCCGTTTGGGCCTACACATTGCTCATTCCCTATTTCGTGCAAGCCGGCATTGTTACCTCCGACATCATGCAGCAGGGTTTGTTTGGACTGCCGTTTCTGCGGCCGGAGGCGCTTTTCGGTCTCGATCTCGACCCGCTGCCCCATGGCGTCGTCTGGAGCATGGTTGCCAATATCGCCGCATATGTGATCGTCTCGAAACTGCGCGCGCCCGAGCCTATCGAGCGTCTCCAGGCCAATATCTTCATCGAGAAAGGCCTTGTGAGTACACCCGCGCCCGCCTTCCGCCCCTGGCGTACATCGGTTACGGTGGGAGAGCTGATGCGCACCGTGGCGCGTTATCTCGGCGAAGAACGGGCGCTACGATCTTTCTCCGACTATGCATCCACGCGCAACATGACCCTGTCACAGAAAGCCGAAGCCGATATCCATATGATGCGCTTTGCTGAAAATCTCCTGGCCAGCGCTATCGGTACCGCGTCTTCGCGCCTCGTCATGTCCTTGACGCTGCGCCGGAAGGACGTGGAGATGAAATCGGCGATGAAGCTTCTGGATGATGCTTCGGAGGCTATACAGTACAATCGAGACTTGTTGCAGTCCGCGCTCGATCATGTCCATCAGGGGATTGCCGTGTTCGACCGCAACATGAAGCTGATCTGCTGGAACCGCGAATTCCGGGAACTGCTTGAGCTGCCTCAGAGCCTCGGACGGGTTGGCGTAACGCTCGACCACATCGTCCGGCATATTGCGGCAGGAATTGTCAAAAATCCAACCGATCTTGAAACTTTCGTCTCGAACAGGCTTCGGAAATATGTCGTCACTCTGGAGACATTCCAGGAAAAACTCGATGACGGGAAAAGGGTGATCGAGGTACGCACCAACGCCATGCCGCAAGGCGGGATCGTTACCACTTTCACGGACATTACGGAGCGCGTCGCCGCTGCTGAAGCTCTTGCACGCTCCAATGAGACACTGGAACGCCGGGTGCGTGAGCGAACAGCCGAATTGACGAAAGTCAACATGGCGCTGGCTGAGGCAAAGATCAAAGCCGACGAAGCCAATCTGGATAAGACGCGCTTTCTCGCCGCCGCCAGCCACGACATCTTGCAGCCTCTCAATGCGGCGCGGCTCTACACGACCAGCCTGATCGAGAGGCGCCCTCCGGCTGAATTTCAGCCTCTGGCTCGCAACGCCGATACGTCATTGGAGGCGGTGGAGGAAATCCTGAACGCTCTCCTCGACATATCCCGGCTCGATACGGGGGCACTGAAACCGGAAATTGGAACATTCGCGCTCGGGGAGCTTTTGCAGCAGCTCAAGGTCGAGTACGAGCCCCAGGCTCAAGAAAAAAGATTACGGCTCATCGCCATGCCTTGCAGCCTTTATGTCCGATCCGACCGTCGTCTTCTACGGCGCGTACTGCAAAACCTGTTATCGAATGCGATCAAATACACAAGCTATGGCAGTGTTCTGCTCGGTTCCCGCAGACGCGGCGATGAGCTGACGATCGAGGTTCACGATACGGGCAGCGGAATACCGGCCAACAAGCATGAATTGATATTCAAGGAGTTTCACCGGCTCAATCCAGGCGCGCCGAGCGTTCATGGCATCGGGCTAGGCCTTTCCATCGTCGAGCGCATCGGGCGTATGCTGGACCACCCGATCCACCTTTCCTCCAGACCCGGCATCGGATCGGTTTTTGGTATCACGGTACCGCTGAGCGACGCCTCCGCCGCCGACCGCAAGTCCACTTATCCAGCCGTAACCCATCTTGGACACCTCAAGGGTTGCGTCGTCATTTGCATCGATAATGAGCCGTCGATCCTCGATGGGATGCGGACGCTACTGGAGAATTGGCAATGCCGTGTCTTTACGGCCCCGAACGCTGCCGCCGCCCTGAAAACACTCACTGACGAGGGCGTGGTGCCTGATATTATTCTTGCCGATTATCATCTTGAGCAAGAAACGGGGGTCGATTGCATCGATAAGATCCGTGGCAGGGCAGGCCATTCGATGCCCGCCGTTCTAATCACGGCCGACCGCTCGCCTGACGTGGAGGATGAGGCTCGCGGTAACGGTTTCTACCTTTTGCGCAAACCGATCAAGCCTGCCGCGCTCAGGGCGTTGATGAGCCGGCTATATCAGCAAAAAGCCGCCGCGGAATAAAGCGCGTTCTGAAAAGCATGACCCGGTTTTCGGGAGGAATGCGCGTTAAGCAAAGCAGCGCGTTCCGAAAAGCGTGACCCTTGGGAGGCGCGCTGATGCGGCCGACACTCCCGAGCGCATGGTTCATGATTACCGCAAAGCCTTCCCTTCTCGGCCCGCAACGTCTTGGATGAACTGCCAGGCGACGCGCCCCGACCGGCTTCCGCGCGACATAGCCCATTGCAGCGCCTCCGCTTCGAGGCTGACGCGGTCGAGCGTCAAGTTGTAATGCCCGGCGTAGGAGAGCACGATCTCCAG
>CAYVJO010000373.1:0-3669 GCA_964451735.1 uncultured Hyphomicrobiaceae bacterium
CTAGAATCGCGCGCAATGCCGGCCGCAAGCCGAACCAGATGAGCAGAAGCACGGCGCCGATAATGGCGGCCGCGTTCACAAAACTTCCCACCTGTCGCAGCAGTAGATCGAGGATCCCCGGCGAGGGTACCGGCTCAAGTCGCTCTGTATCGACGACGAAGTCCAAGGCGGCGACAGTCACCCGGTCGCCGCGAGCCGTATCGATACCGGCTGCGGTCTCCACGACGTTCTGAACTTCCTTGAGCTGATTGTCGATAGCTTCCTGAGAGGCGTTCTGACCCAGCGAGGCGGCCAGCTGCCTCTTGTTCAATACAACTGCCACGGTCAAACTCTCGATCTTGTATCCTTTGCTGACCGTAGATATCCTCTTTGTGTTCAGCTCGAAGTTGGATAGTTCTTCGCGCCGGTCTTTTTCGTTCGACGATGTCCCGCCCGGGAGCGCCGCAGTTTGCTCGACCGGAATATTCTGCTCGACGGTGACATTGGCGCTGCCACCCGCATTCTGCGATTTGCTTTGCTCCTTCACATTGCGGACGGAACGTTCGACGCGCGAGTCGGGATCATAAGTGGTTTCGCTGATCTCGCGCTGATCGATATTCAGCCGCGTCGTTACACTGATCTCGAAATTGTCGAGGCCGAGGTAAGGGATCAGCGTTTTGCGGATATTTTCCTGAAGTTCGTCGCTGACCGTGCGTTCCAACTCGACCATCTTGCCGGGCGCGCTATCGACCGTATCGCCTCCAGCAGCGAGGATTTTTCCGTTTGCGTTCAATACGGTGACCTGATCCGGAGTCAGCGCTGGAACGGCCGATGCGACAAGGTGGCGGATGGCGGGCGCGCCGGAAAAGCTGGTCATGCCATCCGTACGCAGAATGACGGAGGCGGATGGCGGCTGACGATTGCGCCGAAACGACCCTTCGTCCTGAAGCACGATATGAACGCGGGCGGCCTTAACACCCTTCATGGATTGAATTGTGCGTGCGATCTCGCCTTCGAGCGCCCTGACCCGTGTAATATCCTGCATAAAGGAAGTCAGCCCGACCGCGCCAAGCTTATCGAATAATTCGTACCCCGCAGTTGCGCTCGTCGGAAGACCGCGCTCGGCGAGAAACATGCGCGCCTGTGCAGTTTGCCCGTAGGCAACGAGGATTTGAGTGCCGTCGGTGGAGACGTCGAAAGGAATCCCGGCTTCGCGCAAAACGGCTCCCATTCGCATCGCATCTTCCTGACTAATGCCGACATAGAGGGTCTCGTAAGCCGGCCGGCTGAGATAGAGGCTACCCACGACGACAGCGGCAAAGACCGTCAATCCGATAAATGCCAGAGCGGCAAGACGACGTGCGCCGAGATTGAGCAGGCTGGTTTGCAGCCGCTCCAATTGTTCCTGCCCGTTCATTCTGTCCCTCAGACAATAAAATTGCCGAGTCGAGAGTCAGCGGCCAACCTTGCGCGGGGTTGACGTGGCGTACGCGCTCCACAGGGGAAGCGCGTATGCCTCTGTTCTGTCAGGCAAGCTCTTATCTGAAGAGCTGCAAGATGTTCTGGCTTGCCTGGTTGGCGATACTGAGCGCCTGGATGCCAAGCTGAGCCTGGACCTGAAGGGCTTGCAGCCTCGTCGATTCCTCGTTCATGTCGGCGTCGATGAGCTGGCCGATACCCCGGTCAATGGCGTCCATCAGACCCGAGATGAAGTCCTTTTGCAGATCGATACGGGATTTCACGGCGCCCAGCGTTGAAGCCGCCGTGGTCATGGACGAGATCGCGTTGTCCGCGCCGGCAATGTAGCTTTCCAGCGTCGTGATGTCGGTGGTGCTGTCAGTCAGCGTTGAGATGTTGAGCGCCGCGATCGAGAAGGTGCCTGTCGTGCTCAGCGCGCCGGTTGCGCCGCGGCTGCCGTCGAGAATGCCCACAGCCGCAGTGTTCGCGTCGTAGAGCTTGACGTTGGCGGTGTTGATGCTGATCGTTCCGATCGAGACAGCGGTGCCGGAGCGGGAGAAAGATGCAACGATCTGCTTGGTGGCGTTATAGCTGGTTGAGGTGGAATTGACGGAGATCCAGTTCTCGCCGCTGAAAACCGAAGCGTCGGCGACGCTTTTGAGCTGGTTTTGCAACTCGGTGATTTCGCTCTGGATCTTAGCCTTTTCGACGCCAGGTTCGCGAGCGGCAACGAGTTTCTTCTTGATCTCGCTGACGACGTCGATGGCGCTATTGACGGCATTGTAAGCCACATCGACCGTCGCCGAGCCAAGGCCAAGCGCGTCCTGAACGGTGGACAAGGCCTTGTTATCGGACCGCATCGTCGTGGCGATGGACCAGTAGGCGGCATTGTCCTGCGCGGAGCCGACGCGGTAGCCGGTCGAGATCCGGTTTTGGGTTTGCTCCAAGGAGCGGTTCGTCTGAGTGAGCGTCATCAAGGCCGTGCGGGCCGCGACATTGGTTAGAAGGCTGGTCATGGAATGTCCCTGTACAGTTACGCTTGCAATGGTTGGGACATACCGGTTCTTCCGGCATGACAGCGCGGCTTCATGCCTTCGGCGTTAGAGGGGAATAACGCGTAGCTGTCATGGCGGCAATGTATACTAATGAGCGCCATGCGCGAATAAAAACGTGACATCAGACTTAGTATTATACGAAATAGCAAAGTAATATTATTTTATTTTTTGAATTGTTAATGCTTAATTTTTGATATACGCCAGATACGGCGCGACCCAAATTGGGACGCGCCGCCTGGATACTCATGATTGTTGACTATCTGAAGAGCTGCAAGATGTTCTGGCTTGCCTGGTTGGCGATACTGAGCGCCTGGATGCCAAGCTGAGCCTGGACCTGAAGGGCTTGCAGCCTCGTCGATTCCTCGTTCATGTCGGCGTCGATGAGCTGGCCGATACCCCGGTCAATGGCGTCCATCAGACCCGAGATGAAGTCCTTTTGCAGATCGATACGGGATTTCACGGCGCCCAGCGTTGAAGCCGCCGTGGTCATGGACGAGATCGCGTTGTCCGCGCCGGCAATGTAGCTTTCCAGCGTCGTGATGTCGGTGGTGCTGTCAGTCAGCGTTGAGATGTTGAGCGCCGCGATCGAGAAGGTGCCTGTCGTGCTCAGCGCGCCGGTTGCGCCGCGGCTGCCGTCGAGAATGCCCACAGCCGCAGTGTTCGCGTCGTAGAGCTTGACGTTGGCGGTGTTGATGCTGATCGTTCCGATCGAGACAGCGGTGCCGGAGCGGGAGAAAGATGCAACGATCTGCTTGGTGGCGTTATAGCTGGTTGAGGTGGAATTGACGGAGATCCAGTTCTCGCCGCTGAAAACCGAAGCGTCGGCGACGCTTTTGAGCTGGTTTTGCAACTCGGTGATTTCGCTCTGGATCTTAGCCTTTTCGACGCCAGGTTCGCGAGCGGCAACGAGTTTCTTCTTGATCTCGCTGACGACGTCGATGGCGCTATTGACGGCATTGTAAGCCACATCGACCGTCGCCGAGCCAAGGCCAAGCGCGTCCTGAACGGTGGACAAGGCCTTGTTATCGGACCGCATCGTCGTGGCGATGGACCAGTAGGCGGCATTGTCCTGCGCGGAGCCGACACGGAAGCCGGTCGAGATCCGGTTTTGGGTCTGTTCGAGGAAGCGGTTGGTCTGGGTTAGAGTTCCCAATGCGGTTCGGGCCGCGACATTGGT
>CAYVJO010000374.1:0-3658 GCA_964451735.1 uncultured Hyphomicrobiaceae bacterium
CCCCTCACAATCCTCGACACGTTCAACCGTACCAACAGCTCGATCCTAACAGCCAATTGGGCGGGGCAGGTCACGGGCTATGGGATATTAAGCAACCAGTTGAATGTCAATAATGGTGTCACGGTATATTGGAAACATGGGGCATTTGGGGCCAATCAAGAGGCAGGCATTACCCTGTCGGTTATCGATACGGCGCTGGATGCAAGGCATAGCATATCACTGAAGCACGACGTGTCAGCCGGGAGTTTTATACGCGTAAGTTACTACCCAAACAATAGTGGCGCACCCAATCCGTTCATTATTATTGAAAGAAAAATAGGGGTGGGCGCTTTTGTAGATATCGGGCAAACCGATTATACGATGAGCAACGGCGATGTGCTGCGCGCCAGCGTAAACGATTCTGGCGAGGTGACCGTTTATGTGAATGATGTTGAGGTATTGAGCGGTGATGCCGGCAGCGAGTTCGACGATGAAATTGGATCTATAGGCATGATGTTCAGCGATTCTCCGAACGCGTTCGCGGATGATTTTGGAGGCGGAGATATTGATCCGGGCGGCGGTTCCCCGCCAAGCGGCGGAGGTGGATCTTGTACTTCCCTCGGCTCCTGCTCGGTTGAAGGGCGGATGGAATATGACGCCGGGGACGGTGTGATGATGTATTGCGACGGCACGGACTGGTATCCGCTTGCTGCTGGTGCGCCGTAGTATTTGTTTGTCGCTGCTATCTTTCCGAGATCAATACCCCACCACGAAACTTGCGCTTTTGCGCGGATGGTGATCGCGCTTGTCATAGGCCAGCGTCGTGCTGATATGGGCATGGCCGACCGTATGCTGCACGGCTTCGGCCGGGTGCTCTTTCTCCAGTGCTTCGGTAATGAATGTCGCCCGCGCCGCATGTGGCGTAACGCCGGGCGGTAATGCCGCTACGGCCGCATATTTCCGGAAGATCTGATCGAAGGTTGAGCGGTGCATCGGCATTCCCTCGCGCTCGTGCTTGACCTGCCGGAACAAATATTCCTCCGGATTACTGCCAAAGCCCGCTATCGCCAGATAGGCCTCCAGCGCGGCCTGGCAGTTCGGATGGATAGCGACGCGGTTTTGCTTACCGCCCTTCACGGTAAAATTCAGGACACGGTAGCCCTGGTCCCAGCTGAAATGCTTTATCCGTAAGCCGCACGGTTCCGAGACCCGGCACCCGGTGTAGAAATAGACATGCAGCAAAGCGCGATCCCGCAAGGCGTGGACGCTTTCACCTTCCGGCGCATCGAGCAGTTTACGCACCTGCTGCGCGGTCAGCGCAGCCGCCTCGACACGGCCCGCGTGCACGCGAGGCCGTTTCACACCCAGTGTCGGGTTCGATGACGCCAATTGCGTTTCGCAAAGATGCCCGAACAGCGAGGAAACCGCCGCCAGCCTATTGCAGACGCTGCGCGGGCTGGCCCCGCTGGCGATCAGCGCCTCGCGCCAAGCAATGACATCCGCGCGGTCCAGCCGCGCCAACTCCTCGACAGATCGCACGCCATGGTATGCGGCAAATCCGGCAACGGCCGACTGATAACTCCGCCGCGTCGCATTTGACGTAAAATTGGCAAGCCAGACGCTCGCCTCATTCACATCCGCGATTTGACGTAAACCCGGCTCTTGAATTGTCGATGAAGTAACGATCGGAAGTTTCGATAACACGTATACAGATTATCATGATAAAGCATATTATGTCGATAAAAATTGCGACTTAAAGCAATGATAATTCAGCTTTCCGTAATCCATTAACCTCAATCAACTATGGTTGAGAGTATGTTCCTATGTATTTATAAGTATAAAGTGGTATAATGATAGATATATATCATCTTTATTTTATAGGAATATTTTAGATGACACGATGGACTTTAACGATATCAGAGGAAACCGACCGGGCCATGCGCACCTATCTGGCCCAGACCGGCGGCAAGAAAGGCGATCTCAGCAGCTTCATTGAAGATGCGGTGCAGTCGCGCCTGTTTGATTTGACGGTAAAGGCCATCAAGCAGCGCACCGCGGCCGAGCCGGCCGACAAGATCATGGAAACCATACGGGACGCCTGCCGCGATGCGCGTCCTGCTTGATACCAACGTTCTTGTCAGCGCGCTGATTACGTCCGATACGCCGCCTGATCTCATCTATCGTGCCTGGCGCAAGCAGGCCTTCGATCTCATTTCATGCGAGGCGCAACTCATCGAAATCGAGCGGGTTCTCGCTTGTCCGAAATTGCAGCGCTTCGTCCGCGAAGGCGAAGCCACCTTGCTCCTGAGCGGCCTGCGCCGCCGTGCCGTGATTGTCCGTGTCCGGGATGTTGAGAATTATACCGCAGATCCGGCCGACAATATTCTTATTGCTGCGGCGATCGCCGGAGACTGCGATTATCTGGTGAGCGGCGACAAGCAGCATATGCAAGCGCTTGGCTCTGACCATCCCCTCGCAGTTCTAAGCCCGGCTCAGTTTCTTGACAAGCTCGCGCCATGAGAAAACAGAACAGTTGCCATTTTCAGGCTCTGAGGCGCAAGGCGGGCCTTGCGTCTTGGACTTCGGGCCCCTTTGGGGCGTAAGGCAGATACGGGGGAAAAGATCAGGACCGGCGGTCGGCAGAGCACGACTTGTGCGCGCACCGACGACGGTCCAGGTTACCTCTTCAGCATAATACCCTCGTGTTCCAGAAACTCGATCCCGGCCTGCTCGAAGGCCTGCTGGATCGAGCTGCGCACGACCTTCAGCGGCTGACGGCGCTCATTTTCAAAATCCCGAATGGTGCGCAGTGCCACGCCGACCTTCTTTGCCAGGTCGTCCTGGGTCCAGTTCAGCAGAGCGCGCGCCGCGCGGCATTGTCCGGGGGTGATCTCCATACCCCGAACGCTGGCCTGCTTCGCCCCCCAAAGGCAATGTTGCCGCTTTTAGGTTGCCTATTTTAGACAATATATGCCACTATTGCGCTCATCTTGAGGTAGGGATGAAGGGGAGGAGCGTGATGACGAAAGCGCAAATCACCAGGATGCTAATCTTCCTAAAAGAAGCGGCGGCGCAGATCGACAACGCGCAGGTCGTGGCTATCAATACCGGCGATCCTTACACGCTCTCGATCATGCAGTTCCTGCTCCGCGAGGTCGCCGCCGAAATCGACCGCCTTGAAATTCTTCACAGATCTGCTGTCTAAGGCATGCGATGCAATGACCGTTGCCTCGCCATTTGTAGGCTCAGTTTTCGCGGTAGCTTCTCGCCGCTTTTCCCCCTTCGCTTGTCAAGCTACGCGAAGGTGAGAATTGCGATGTTTCTCTCCGTGCCGATCCTGGTCCAGTGACGAAGAAGTCAGGTCACATTTCGGACTTGTGCGCCGCAGTATGTGATGCCGCAAACGGTTATCTCGATACAATCCGGACATTCGCGGCCCCTTCCGGCAATAGAGCTAAGGGGCGACCAATTCGGCGAGCTTGTTCGCAACGTCCGCCATCGGATTTTCTGCAGTATTCAGGCCGCTGCGAGAGCCGAGCAGGGGGCTGACTTCTCGGAGAGCTTCGTAAGTCGTGTCATGTACGATGGGAACGAGCAGATCACGCGCTAGGAGTGCCGATAGCTCTTTGTCGGCTATGCCTTCTCCTTGGAGACGACGCAGCAGCGCAGGGGTCACCAG
>CAYVJO010000375.1:0-2633 GCA_964451735.1 uncultured Hyphomicrobiaceae bacterium
CCGTGCGCGTCTACCAATTCCGCCATCTGGGCATAGAACCGATGACCTAAGCTGCCATAGCCGCTTTGTCAATCTCGCATAGCTGCAATGGTGGGCACATCAAGCCCTTTGTTGTAATGTCATAGCCACAAGCACGAAAGTAAGCGCCCCATGGACCAACGCCTGTCGCCGCCCTATTTCGACCCTGCCGACATGCGCGAGAGTCTGACGGCCCTTTGGCAGCGGCATGGCGAGAGCAACCCCGCGCTGAGGCAGGAATTGCTCGACTGTCTCAGGGCGCTCGTCAAAAGCGCCCAAATGTCGGCGCGAGCTGGACTTGAGGCGGATGGAAATGGCCGCCGTTGTGCTAGGTCCCTCTCGGAATTCCAGGATGAGCTTATTCGCCTGATTTACGATTTTACCGTCTCGCACGTGCATCGGGTCGATAATCGCTCCTCCTCCGAGCATATGGCGATTCTCGCAACGGGCGGCTATGGGCGCGGGTTGATGGCCCCCTTCTCCGACGTGGATCTGTTGTTTCTCCTGCCTTACAAGCAAACGCCCTGGGGGGAGAGCGTGGTCGAGTATATTCTTTATCTGCTCTGGGACATGGGGTTCAAGGTCGGACACGCCACTCGCACGGTGGAGCAAACCATCCGTTTTGCGAAATCCGACATCATGACACGGACAACGCTCCTGGACGCACGTTTCATCCTTGGAGACGATACTCTGTGGCGGACATTCCAATCCAGCTTTAAGGAACAGGTGCTCGCTAACGGGAAACGCGAATTCATCGCCGCAAAGCTTGCCGAACGCGATCAGCGGCACGAGCGCACCGGTGCTTCCCGCTACAGGGTCGAGCCAAACATCAAGGAAGGCAAGGGTGGCCTTCGTGACCTGCATACGCTCTATTGGATCGGGAAATATCTTCATCCCGAACTGACCGGCGACAATCTCCTCGAAGCTGGCGTCTATACGCCTAAGGAGTACCGAACGTACAGGCGCTGCGAGGATCTACTATGGACGGTGCGTTGCCATCTGCATTTTCTGGTCGGCAAGGCAGAGGAAACGCTCACATTCGATGTACAGCCTTTATTAGCCGAGCGGCTGCATTATCGTGGGCGCGGGGGCTTGATGGCTGTCGAACGCTTCATGAAGCATTATTTTCTGATTGCGAAGGATGTCGGCGACCTGACCAGAATACTGTGCTCAAGCCTTGAGGTTCAACAACTTAAGGGAATTACACAGCTCAACAGCCTGCTGCGCCCCCTGACCTGGAGAACTCGGGCGCATGTTGCAGCAACAAGCGATTTCCGCATTGAGAATGGCCGCATTCTTCACAAGACGTCCGATGTCTTCAAGAACGATCCGATCAATCTGATCCGGATATTCGCATATGCTGAGCGGCATGATCTTCTGTTCCATCCCGACGCGCTGAGGCTGATCCACCATTCCCTGCATCTGATCGACGATACACTCAGAAACGCGCCGGAAGCGAACCGTCTCTTCCTTGAAATACTGACATCTCGGAACCGGACGGAGCTGACTTTGCGTCGCATGAACGAGGCCGGTGTACTGGGCCGCTTCATCCCTGATTTCGGCCGTGTGGTTTCGATGATGCAATTCAACATGTATCACCACTACACAGTTGACGAGCACCTGATCCGATCCGTCGGCGTACTTTCAGCCATCGAGAATGGCAAGCTGGAGCATGAGCTTCCGCTTTCGACTAAGATCATCCAGAATGTGGAGAACCGCCGCGCGCTCTATGTCGCGATGTTTTTGCACGATATCGCGAAAGGCCGGGAAGAGGATCACTCGATCGCAGGCGCGAGAATCGCCCGCGAATTGGGACCTCGCCTCGGCCTGAGAACCGACGAAACGGCGACCGCATCCTGGCTGATCGAAAATCACCTGGTGATGAGCCAGTTCGCGCAGAGCCGCGACCTTCAGGACCCTGTCACGATCCGAGCCTTCGCCGATATCGTCCAAAGCCGCGAGTTATTGAAGCTCCTTGTCATTTTGACGGCGGCCGACATCCGTGCTGTCGGTCCGGGCGTTTGGACCGGATGGAAAGGCCAGCTACTGCGCCAGCTCTATTACGAAACCGAAACGCTCGTGTCCGGCGGACATACCGGCGCGCCGCGCCAGATGCGTATCCAGGCGGCCATCGAGGATTTTCGCGAAGCCATGCGCGATGCTTCCGGGCCCGAAATCGAGGTATTCATCGACCGCCAACCGTCCGCTTACTGGGTGCGTTACGATCTCGAACATCAAAAGCTGCATGCCAATCTTATCCAGCGCACCGAACGGGACAAGCTCGCCTTTGCCTATGAAATCGCCACGGACAGCTTCACCGCGCTCACCGAGCTTAACATCTGGACGGCGGATCGACCGGGCCTGATCGCCGCGATCGCGGGCGGCTGCGCCGCAGCCAAAACGAACATCGTTGGCGCGAGTTTGAACACGACGCGTGACGGCATGGCTCTCAATACCTTCATGCTGCAACGCCGGTTTCCCGACGATGAGGAGGAGATCGAGTTCACAGGCCGCATCGCTGCCAATGTCGAACTGGCGTTGCGCGGGAAACGCGACCTGCACAAGCTCATCTCGCAGAAAATGCGCGCCCGCCCACGTATCGAAGCTTTCAATGT
>CAYVJO010000375.1:2643-3657 GCA_964451735.1 uncultured Hyphomicrobiaceae bacterium
CAGTATCGACAATTCACTCTCGGACGAACTGACGGTCATCGAGGTGAACGGACGCGACCGGCCGGGCCTGCTCTTCGATTTGGCACGCATCTTGTCAGGGCTGAACATCGAAATCGTCTCGGCGCAGATCGCCACTTTCGGGGAAAAAGCCGTCGATGTCTTCTATGTCACGGACCGAACGCGCAAGAAGATCACCCGCGAGGCAACGCATAAAAAGCTGCGCGAGACGCTTCTTGAAGCTTTCGAGACAGATGGTGAGTTGATCCCCGAGGATTTCGAAATCTGACGCCGAGCGGTTGAATCGCATTTTGGGGGTGATCACGTCACGAAACCATTGCTCTCTTGCGCGGATCACGTAGTACCGGCTTGCTCTTGGTCCAAAGCCCAGCTATTGGCGAGCGGATGAAACTTTACCGCTCGATAGCAACCGTCAGCAGTTTTACGGCAATGAGCCGTATTCTCGGCTTCGTCCGGGATGTACTGATCGCCGCCGTCCTTGGGGCGGGAACGGTAGCCGACGCATTCTTCGTGGCATTCCGCTTGCCAAACCTGTTCCGCTCGCTCTTCGCCGAAGGGGCTTTCAATGCGGCTTTCGTGCCGCTTTTAACCCGGCGGTTACAGGAGGGCGGCCTCGATAAGGCTAAGCGTTTCGCCGAAGAGGCCCTCGCCGTGCTGCTGACCGGCTTGCTGATTATGACGGTTCTTGCCGAAATCGCCATGCCCTGGCTGGTTGGCTTCATCGCGCCGGGTTTCGTCGAAAATGCAGAGAAATTCGATCTTGCCGTGCTCCTGACCCGAATCACTTTTCCTTACCTGCTTTGCATGTCGCTGACCGCGCTGTCTGCGGGCATTTTGAACGCGATGGGGCGCTTCGCAGCCGCCGCCGCCGCTCCTATCATCCTCAATGTCATTACCATCGGGGCGATGATCCTCGCGGCTTCATTCGAACTCCACAACCAGCCCGAAGCCGCCATGATCCTCCGAGTGTTCCGGCACCCAAGAAGGTGGATCAGA
>CAYVJO010000376.1:0-608 GCA_964451735.1 uncultured Hyphomicrobiaceae bacterium
TCGCTCTCGTCGGCGAACAGGAGAACGATATCGCCAGCCTCAGCCTGAACTTTGCTGGAACCGAACGCCAGAGAAGTCGTTCAGGGAACGCTGATCCTGATGAGCGAGTGCAAAGCGAAGCTCCCGAGCTTTCTCTGATCCCGCAGCATCGCATCATAGCGAACATCCGAGCCACGTCTGTTTGGCGCGGGCGATGTCTTCAATGGCCGTCTGTCCCATTTCGTCCTTTTCTGTTGTCCATCCCTCAGAAATACCGCTGTCCTGCCGGACGGCGCTTTGCCGTCAATGGTCTGCCCGCACCACCCCGCCAGAGGCGGGCCGTGTTGACCATGACGGCGGCAGCCTATGCCGCCCGGCCTTTCGTCCGCGTCCTTCGGGACGATCAACAACGAACGAAAGGAAAGAAAATGGGACTGGATATGTACGCTCACACGATTGATGCCGAGCCGGAATCGCCTGTCGACTTCGAAGTCGAGCACTTCGACACGCACCTGGACCGGATGTTGGCCCTGCTGGAAAAACGCGGCCTCTTGGAAAACACCCTCATTATTGCCACGTCTGATCACGGCATGCCATTTCCGCGAGTGAAAGGTCAAATTTACGATGAA
>CAYVJO010000376.1:618-3639 GCA_964451735.1 uncultured Hyphomicrobiaceae bacterium
CGCCTGTCGACTTCGAAGTCGAGTACTACGGCGAGCTGCACTACTGGCGCAAGCATCCGAATCTGCACGGCTGGATGGAACGCCTCTACCGTGAGAAGGGCGGCCAGGACGCATCGTTCAACTGCGTCAATCTCCTGCTCGCGGCCGAAGACCTTGAGCCGAAGGTTGCAGGGATTGCAGCAGCGTCTCGAACTCGCCTTGGATCCTGTCGCGGCGGATCGACTTGCCGTGACTGGCGCAGCCGCGTCCCCGGCACAGATAGTATGCGTGGTGTCCGCGCTCGCCTTTTGACCAGTTCGCCGTGAGGGGGCCGCCGCAATCGTCGCACATCACATAGCCGCGCAGCGGGAAGTCTTCATTGAGGTTGGTCCGGCGCGGCGCATGGATGCCCCCGTTCAGGCGGTCCTGGATGCGCTGGAAGGCCGCGCGGCTGATGAGCGGGGTGTGGTGGCCCTCGCGGCGCGGCACGCCCCAGCTAGGGGCCTCGACATATCCGGCGTAGGCGCATTGCTTGAGAAGAACGGCCACGCGTTCATTGCGCACGATGCCGCTACCGTCTTTCGGGAAGAGGGGATGATGTTGCAGGAAGCGCATCACGTCGGCCTGCCGGGCCAAATGCCCGCAGGCATAGCCTTCGAGCGCTTCCTGGACGACGGAGGCGACCGGCTCATCGCGCACCAGCATCTTGCCGCGTCCGGGGACGCGCTGATATTTGTAACCGGCGGGAGCCTGGAAGACCCAATAGCCGTTTTGCACCCGCGCCTTCATCCGGTTCTTCGTCTGCTCGCGGTTCTTCTGGCGCTGGTGCTGCGAGACGGAGGCAAGCAGGTTCTCGACGAGGACCGAGTCCGAATCCTCGCCGAACTCGATCGTCGGGCTTTTAAGGATCCCGCCCGCCTCGCCGATGGCGGCGCGGAGCTGTAAATGCGCTTCGATGCCCCGCGCCAAGCGCGAAATATCATCGATGATCACGACGATGAATTCTTTGCCGCGATGCTTCTTTAAAAAAGCCGGCATCGATTTCATGCCGGGGCGGGTGGTCAGACTGCCGCTTAGATCATCGGTAAAAATCTCTACAACCTCCAACCCCTTGTAGCTCGCATATTCGCGGCAGCGTGTTTGCTGCGAGCCGAGCCCGTCGCCGACTTTGGTTTGTTTGGCGCTGGAGACGCGGGCATAGATGACCGCTTTGGTGCAGGGGGAGGGGATTCAGAGGTGGAAGATGTCATGAGTCCGTCTTTCCAGCAGGCCGGTTCTCGTGACAATCAGCTGCATTTGTAAAGGAGGTGTGTGGCAAAGCCCCCCGGATAATAACACCGCTGACGGATCATTTTCGATCAAATCGCCCAAATCCATGTCTTGTCCACGATCGGAAGTTGCCTGCTTAAGTTAGAATTTCACTTGAATAATGCTCCACGCAAATGGCGGGATGGTTCCGTTTTTACGGTGTGAAAGTGCACCGGCTTTATGCCTTTGATTCCAATGAGTTGGATCGGGGCGGGGAGATGTATGACGTGGAGCATTATTCAAGTGAAATTCTCACCATTCGGTGCCGCTCACACCGGACCTGCGTCCCCACTTGCGGCAGGCACTTGGTCGCGCAGTTTCACGCTGCCTAGTCGGGGCTGTCACTGATCGCTCCCGCAGGCAGAGCACGCTTTGTCCCGCTGCGGGACTGGGCCACTGACAGCATTTCGTGCGGCTGGGAGTCACGCTCCCGGTCTGCCTGATCCTGTTGCTGGCCATTGCGCGGCACAATTCCTTTTCCTTTAGCGGTGGCAGGAATGCGACGTTCGCTCCCTGTCCGCCCGGGTATCGTGCTACTAGACCGCCACCTGCTGTTGTCAGGGGTGCGTGTGCTGCACTGACCATCAGGTCGAGTAGTCGTCGATCAGCGGGTTCGGTTTTGCGAATCTCTCCAGATCGGTCTGATCGCCAATGGAAATGCGCGTGCCCTCGACAAGGACGCCGTAAGGCTGGAGGCCCCTGAACGCCCGGCTCAGATTCTCGGGTGTCATGCCCAACACGGAAGCAAGTCGGCGCTTCTCGAAATCCAGCTCGAAGGCGGCTCCACCACCAGCTCGTTTCTGATGACGCAAAAGATAATTCGCCAGCCGTTCGAGCGAGGTTCGAAGCTTGAGGTCTTTCTGCGCCTTGATGACCGAGCGATAACACTGCGCAAGTTCCGTCACGATCGCCCGGGCGAAATTGCCGTCGACATCGAAAATTGCGCGCACGTCCTGACTGGGGATCAGAACGATCCGGCTCTTTTCCTGCGTTCTTGCAGACATCAGATAGGGTGCATTCTTGATGGTTGCCGCTAGAATGAAGGTCGAGATTGGCCGTAGCGTCGCAAGGCTTGTGTCGCGTCCGTTCCACTGCGAAAAAAGGTCAACCGACCCAGAGATGACGACGTGCAGGAAATCGCTTGGCGCGCCTTCAGAGATCAATTCGATCTGTGGAGGGAAATTCTGCACGTAGGCGCCGCGTATGAGTGACTGGAAATGAACATCCGTCATTTTCGAGAATAGATCGAGGTTCCGGATGTCCGAGAATATTGCCTCGGGCATACTCAACGCGCTCCCTATCAATCGATCCAATGATCGGCGAATCGATTGACATTTGTCAACTCAGCAATTGATAAGAACCAGAAACGGCTTGATCTAGCCCTGCCAACGGCATGACATGTTTCTGTAAGCCATTTATTTTTCTACGTTTTTTCCTGCAAAGTGATCTAAATCAAATCATTCCGGCCGCGTCCGCCGCAGGTCTGGCAAGGATACTTCTTATGGGGTTGAACATGCCATTCTTGCCGGACGTCCTGCCATGCAGACCGTAGCCACAGCGTCAAGGGCCGATCAGACCCGCGCTCTGAGCCTGAGCACTATCGCCTTCACCGCCTGTTTCGCGGTGTGGACGATCTTTTCCATCATCGGGGTCGCCATCAAGACCGAGCTGCGGCTGAACGAGTTCCAGTTCGGCCTGCTGGTGGCGACGCCGATTCTGACCGGGTCGCTGACC
>CAYVJO010000377.1:0-3629 GCA_964451735.1 uncultured Hyphomicrobiaceae bacterium
GGCAGCGATACGGCAGACCTGATCATGGAACGCGCGGGAATCGCGCTCAAGGGGCAAAACTACGACCTCGCGACCCAGCTTCTGACCGCTCTGACCGATATCGAGCCGCGTTATGTCGCCGCTTGGAGTCAGCTTGCAACGGTCTATTTCCTGCGAGATCAATATGCCGAATCTATGCACAATCTGAGACGAGTGCTTGCCATTGATCCGCGGCATTACAAGGCCATCGAAGGTCTTGGCATCATCCTGCGCGAGACGGGTAACAAGAAAGCCGCGCTCGAAGTTACACGACGCGCACGCGCCGTCTATCCCCATCTCAAATCCGCAAAACAAGCCGAGGAGGAATTGTCCAGAGAGCTCGAAGGGCAAGGAATCTAGAGCACAATCGTTTGCATTTATATGACTTGCTTTAGAGCCTGATCCGGTCTGATGGAATCAGAATTGGGCTCTAACATTTGTTTGAGCATAATCTTTTCGCAAAACCGGTTTCCACTTTTGCGAATTACGCTCTAGCTTGAGGTTTTTACTCACGGAAGATTTCTGCTTCATCCGGACCTGTCTTGTCGCGATACGCGATCTCACCGTAATTCCATCGGCAAGCACGCGTGTGTTCTCGCCCCGCTGCTCCTGCGCTCACGATCCACCTAAAACGCTAATGTTTTCATGGGGTAGCCCCTCGCGGTCAAGCGACGCTTCGAGCGCCCGGCGGGCTTCATCGAGCAGCGCCGCATCCACCGCGCGCAGAACCAGATGAACGCCGGGATGACCGTCCCCGAAATAGGGATAGCTGCCCATACGAACGCTTGGGTAGGCGTTTTGCGCCTCCGACAGGCAAGGTGCGACGTCTCCCTCCGGGGCGGGTACGTTCAGGCTGATCGAGAGGAGCGCCGGACCGGTGCGCAGACGCGGCGTCACGTTTGCCAGCATCGCCTCCATTATCTTGGGAACGCCCGCCATGACGAACACATTGCCGATGACGAAGCCAGGCGCGCGCGAAACAGGATTCTCAATGAGATTGGCGCCTGCTGGAATGCGCGCCATGCGCCGCCGCGTCGGCGTCAGCTCCTCCTCACTGTAACGCTCGCGAAGCATGGCCAGAGCGCGCTCGTCAATGTCGATGGAGACGCCGAACGCCCTGGCGACAGCGTCCGCGGTGATGTCGTCATGCGTCGGTCCTATGCCCCCAGTCGTAAAGACATAATCGTAACGGGCGCGCAGCGCATCGAGGGCCGCGATGATTTCAGGCTCGTCATCGGGAACGATCCGCACTTCGCGCAGCTCGATGCCGATCGCCGTGAGATGCTCCGCGATGAAGCCGATGTTCTTATCCTTGGTTCGTCCCGACAGGATCTCATCGCCAATGACGAGTATCGAGGCGGTCACGGTTTGCAGCTCGCGATTCGCTCATCATTTTTCTGCTATAATCCTTCCCCTGCACGAGTGAGAATCGCCCGTGCATCGACGTCTTTCAGTCCTGCTCCATAGCTGTAGCGCCAGCTGCCGGAAAGCCGCGTCGCGGCGAATGAAGCTGCAATCCCGGATGGTGCGTGTTCGGTCAGCAGAGCAGCCCCCGCTATGGCCGCAAAGCTTTCCGCAAGGCCGCGCGCTTCGCTCTCCTGGATCGCCTTGGACGAGAGCGCGCCTTTCAGCCGGTCCAGAGCGCCGCGAATATGCGGCTCGCTCCTTGCGGCCGCGTCGAATGAGCCAAGCACCGCTGTGACCGCGTCGGGCTCGCGCCGTATGACGCGCAACATATCGAGACACATCACATTTCCCGAGCCTTCCCATATCGCATTGAGCGGGGCTTCGCGATAAGCGCGGGCGAGGAGACCTTCCTCGACATAGCCATTGCCGCCCATGCACTCCACCGCCTCGTAGACGAATGCGGGCGCCATCTTGCAGATGAAATATTTGGCGACCGGCGTCATAAGCCGGCGAAACGAGGCTTCAGCGTCATCGGCCGCGGCCCGATCGAAGCTCCGTGCAAGACGGAAAGCCAGTGCGGTCGCGGCCTCGGCATCGAGCGCCATATCGGCAAGCACGCGCTCCATGATCGGCTGATCGATTAGCTTTTTCTGAAACACCGTCCGGTATCTCGCATGACGCAAAGCGTTCGCGAGCGCGAGCCGTATCAGGCCGGCGGAAGACACCACACAGTCGAGGCGGGTCAGCGTCACCATCTCGATGATCGCGGGGACGCCGCGTCCCTCCTCGCCGAGACGCCTTGCCAGCGCACCCTCGAAGGTCACTTCGGCAGAGGCGTTCGAGCGATTGCCGAGCTTATCCTTCAAGCGCTCGATGCGAATGGCGTTGAGACTGCCATCGTCCCGGAAACGGGGAAGGAAAAAGCAGGACAGACCCTTGGGCGTTTTTGCCAGAATCAAAAAGGCGTCGCACATCGGGGCCGACATGAACCATTTATGCCCGGTGATCGCATAGAGGCCGCCGCCCAGCCGCTTTGCCTCTGTGAGATTGCTGCGAACATCGGTGCCGCCCTGCTTTTCGGTCATGCCCATGCCGATGGTGACGGAGCGCTTCTCCTGCATTGGCTTGAAGGCGGGGTCGTAATCCCGGCTGGTCAGCTTTGGAGCCAGTTCGCCCATAAGCGGGGCATCCAGCATCAGCGTGGCGAAGGCGGCATGGGTCATGGTGATGGGGCACATATGCCCCGCCTCAGCCTGCGAAACAATGTAAAGCTGCGCCGCCCGCTTCACTTGCGCGCCTGGCCGTGGCGCACCGCCAAGCGCGCTGTCGGCCCAGCCCCCGCAATGGATGCCGTGGCGGAAGGAGATCGACATCATCTCATGATAGGCCGGGTGAAACTCCACCATATCCAGCCGCCGGCCCTTCTGGTCGATCAGGCGCAGCTTTGGAGTGTTCTCATTGGCCAGCCGTCCTGCTTCCAAAGTCGCGGCGCTCCCCGCGATGGCCCCGAGCCCGTCCAGTTCCTCCGCCGCCCAGCCCGCGCCCTGGCGCGCCACCGCCTCACGCAACGCCCGGTCGCTGGTGAACAGGTTCACATCCTCGAAAACCGGGCTCTGGTTGAGACCTTCGGCCGCGCCGCCGCGTGCAGCGCTTAACAGCTCGCTACCATTGTCATGCATTTGTCGTCAGAAACCTTTCCGCCCTCGATGAAGCCGCTTGCCGGGTCTTATCCGCAGCAGTATAACAGCGCTTTGATGAACATCGCGCTCGCCCCACACAAATTCTATTTTCCGCATAAGCATCTGCTTGGCATTAAAGGCCTGAGCCCGGCGGAGATTACCGGTTTGCTGGATCTGGCTGACGCCGATGCCGAGTATAACCGGCGCGCCGCCCAGAAGCGCGATATTCTTCGCGGCCTCACCCAGATCAATCTGTTCTTCGAGGCCTCCACCCGCACCCAGAGTTCCTTCGAGCTGGCTGGCAAGCGTCTCGGCGCCGACGTCATGAACATGGCGCTGAAATCCTCCTCGATCGAGAAGGGCGAGACGCTGATCGACACCGCCGTCACCCTCAACGCCATGCGCCCGCATATTCTCGTCGTGCGCCACAATGCGGCGGGCGCGGTGCAATTGCTGGCCAACAAGGTGGATTGCGCCGTCATCAATGCCGGGGATGGGGAACACGAGCACCCAACCCAGGCGCTG
>CAYVJO010000378.1:0-1812 GCA_964451735.1 uncultured Hyphomicrobiaceae bacterium
TGGGGCAGCTGTTCAGAGTAGGGCCCGTATCGGGCGGGAACGAATCTCAACCGCAGTGGTGCGCCGAGAAGTTGCAGCAGGTAAGCGACTTTCTGGGTCTCCAGTTCGCTGATCCCGTGAGCCCCGGGTTCGAGGACCCGGGCGCGGTCGACGTACGAGGCCATGGCGGCCAGCAGTAACGCCCGCGCTTCAGTCAGTGCTGGGCGCGGTGTCCCGACCGGCATGGCGGTCGCGGGCGGTGCTCCCGCCGGAGGGAAGAGGACGACGGTGACGTCAGGCAGGTCACCGAGCGCCGCCTCGATCCGGGGGCGGACGTCGGCCCAGTCCAGACCGCCGTTACCGCATCCCAGAGCGGGCACGGCCACCGAGGCGAGCCCCAGGTCACGAACCACTCGGCGTAGGTCCACGAGCCCCGCGTCGATGTCCGCCAGTCGCGACCGGGACTTCCAGTGCCGCTTCGTCGGGAAGTTGATGACGTAACGCCCGGACCCGAGCACACCACGGTCGTGGACATGCATGCGCCCAATCTGGACCTCGCCCCGCTCGCACGCGACGCGGTACGAGGCGTATGCGTCGGGGAAGGCCCGCTTGACCTGCAGCGCGATGCCCTTGCCCATGACGCCGACGGTGTTGACCGTGTTGACGACGGCGTCCGCGTCCGCCGCCAACAAGTTGCCTGTTCCCTCTGTGATCATTGCGATGTCACCTCCCTGGGGCGGAGCCGTAGTACCAAGCGGGCCGCACGGCCACATGCATGTCGCTCTTGCCCGCTTGGTCCAGGATGCCCCGCACCCCGGACTCCGTCGTCCTGGTCATCACGGCCATCCCCAGCAGTAGGTCCACCGGAAGCGCCCGGTGGACAAGGAACTCTGCCATGCGCCGTCGCATGCGGTCGGGGTCGGTGGGCGTGTTGTTCCACATGGCCTGCCGCATGAGGGGCCAGTCGACGTGGCTGTCCAGCGCACTCGCGTCGGATGTGTACGTCGTCACTGCGGACGCGCAGTTGCCGTCGCTGGCCACCCATGTGAGGCCCGCCTTCAGGACTGTCTCGATCGAGGTCACGAGGTAGACCAGGGGTTCCTCCCCACCGGGGTAGCGGCCGGGGATCGAGTCCCGATGATCACAGGCGATGCGGTAGAGCATCGGGGACCGGGCGGCGAAGTAGAACGGGACGTAGTCCGCGACCACGCCTTCCGACGGCGGGGGCAACTCCTTGCTCCGACGCAGAGACTTGACGTCTTGATCACCCACATCGCTCACGAGCCTGTCCGCGGCCCTGTCGCATGCCAGAGCCCCGGCCGCGAGGATCGACGGCAAGTTGTCGATGTGGGTGAAGTGGTACAGCAGCCGCTGCGCGGTCGTCACCCGGACTCCAGGGCGTGGCGGCGGTGGTTCTCCTCCAGCAGGCGATCGAGGAGCTCGAAGCGGGCGGTGGGGCTCACGGTCCAGCGGGTGCCGATCTTGGTGGGGTGGTGCCCGATCTGGGGATCGAGGTCGGACCAACCGTAGGCGTCGAGCACCGCGTGGTCGATGGCCTCGTGGATCTCACGCAAGCGAACGACCTCGGGGTCCGTGACCGACGGTGAGTGAACGGCGTTGTACGTCGTCGTGAGGCCCCACGCTCGTCCGAGCATGAGCTCTCTCCGATGTGTATCGAGTTGTTCACCGAGATCCTGAAGAGTCGCCTTGATTGGTGGCCGAGGGAGAGTGAGAAAGACATCAGACGGGGCGTATCGGATCCGTGTCTCTAGAGTGGAGGTGTAACGGATGACCCAGGAAGAGTGAACCGACGAGGAGAGCAGCGCCAGATCC
>CAYVJO010000378.1:1912-3625 GCA_964451735.1 uncultured Hyphomicrobiaceae bacterium
ACGGGACCCGAAGGCACGCGGACAGGGAGAACGGCGTTGCCAACACGCGAGAGGGCCAAGACGTGGTCGAGGTTGGCGATGGCGGCGTACAGTTCCGGGCGACTTCGAGTAAATAGCCACCAATTCTCGCGAGTTCTGATCTCGGGGATGCGATCGCGCTCGGGCTTGACCTTTTGGCGCACGATGTCGATGAGGTCAGGATAGGTCTCCGCCCGTTCCAGCGGCCAGTCGCGGAAGTTGATGATCCAGCGACTCGCGGAGTGGTCCGGACGCTGGTTGAGATCCTGCCCGATGACGTACGGCTGCAGGCAGTTGGCGTTGCGGGGGTCCTTGTCGATGAGTGCGAGGGCCTCCGACTCAGTCATCGTGAAACCGAGTCCCAGCACGTTGGAGCCTTGGAAGGCGCTGCCCTCGTTCTCGGCGAGTCGATGGGGCCGTCCCGACACCCGGCCGACGGGTTCCAGGTCAGGCCCGATGCTTGGTACTGCCTCGCCGTCCAGCACGAGCAGGGCCTCGGGGGATGCGGATGACCGACTCGCCCAGACGTTGACGATCTCAAGGCTGGCGCTAGCGCTCGGCCACGGGTGACTGGATCGGCCGGCCCGCACGACCATCCCCCGTTCGACCGCCTGGCCGAGCCCGACCTCCAGGGTGTCGCCCTGAACCAGGGTGTTGGTCGTGATGAAGCCCAGCTGTCCGCGTCGATTGAGCAAGGCGTGTGCCCGCAGGACGAACCGACCTGCAAGGTCCGCACTGCCTCGTCGTCCGGCGCCCTCCCAGCGCTGCAGCCACGCGAGATAGTCACCACCGAGTGCGCCGGACATCTTCTGGCCGCCGAGGAACGGTGGGTTGCCGATGATGGCGTCGAACCCCACAACGCCACCTGTGAAGGCCTCCGGAAAGGCAACAGGCCAGTGGAACGGCGTGCGACCAGCCTTGCCCTCGGGCGCTCCCGCGTTCAGAAGCCGTCGTGACGACTCCGCCATCGACGCCACGTCCAGCCTGTCGCCCGCCATGAGGCGAGCCCGTAGCGCGGAGAACGCGTCGTCGACGCGGGTCTGAGGGTCCCTGGCGTGAGCGAGCCCGATGGCCGTGATGGCGTCCGCGACTACCCGCACGGTCTCCGACTCGATGACTGCCTCGTGCAGCAGCGCCTGTTTGCGTTCGACGCTGCGGGCGTCCAGCACCGGCCCGGCGGTGATCTTCTCGCGGATCCGGCCGACGGCTTCCAACCGGCCACGCCAGGCGTACCCACCGAAGTCGAGAGTGGTGACCCGTGACGGGTCGACATGCACCTCTTCGATCTGACGCACGTCGGCGAGGCCGAGCAGGGAGTCTCCGGCCACGAGGCGGTCGTCGAGGAAACCGAAGGGGCGGGTGGCGTCCATCGTGACAAGCCACAACGACAGCTTCGCCATCTCGACAGCCAACGGGTTGATGTCCACCCCGTACAGGCAGTTCTCGGCGACCAGGCGGCGGGCCTCCAGCGCGACTCCGGAGACCTCGGCGTCAGCCGACAGCCTTGCCCGACCTCGCCCAGCGGCTGCGTCGAAGGCGCGGACCGCCTCCGACCGGCCCTCCTCGACCCATGCCTCGACCAATCGATCCGCCAGGTAGCGGCAGGCAGCGACGAGGAACGCGCCCGACCCCATGGCGATGTCGGCGACGCGCAGGGCGAGGATCTCGGTCGATGGGGTGATTCGCCATGTCGCC
>CAYVJO010000379.1:0-3609 GCA_964451735.1 uncultured Hyphomicrobiaceae bacterium
AATCGCAGCAGCCGTAATCTTCTAACTCAATCAATGAGTCCTGAGCCTAGGCCGTACCGTGGTCCGAGAACACAGCTAAAAATGGACCAATTTCGGCATCTCCCCGTCGGGGGATAAACCATGAGTAGAGGCGGCAAGCGATCACGACGGCCGCCCTCTCGGCTTTGTCCTCACAGGTGGCGAAACCTCATACTATCGCGGCGTAGCTGAACTCCTGGCGCTGCCGGCTCAAAAGCCCAAAATGATGCTGGCTGACAAAGGCTTTGATGGGGATGAAGCGCGATCCGCTCTCTTGCTCAAAGTCATTTTGCCGGTCATTCCGCCCAGGACGAGCCGTCAGGTTCCGCCTGGTTGCAACTTCAAGGCTTATAAGGATCGCAAGCGGATTGAGCGCATGTTCAGCAAGCTGAAACAGTTCAGGCGGATTGCAACGCGCTACGACAAAACGCGACTATCCTATGCGGGCTTTCTTGCACTCGCCGCCACCCACATCTGGCTGCCAACTTTTGTCAACACGACCTAATATACCTGAGCGCGTTTCTTTAATATCAAGATCAAATTCGTGCTATTTAAGAATTTGCTTAGAGCAAAAGAACTCAAAATATTTTTCTGGCGTACTGCGGGGCGCGTTCGATTGCTGTTCGCGCTCAGTGATTTCCTTTAAGAAATATCGATCTGAATCGGTCATCGGCTTAACCCAAAAGCTTGCTGGACGAGTCATGTCACCTCGCTCCAGCTATGGGGTAAGCACAAGCACCTATTTCCACTTAAGTGTGGCTTTGGGCGTTTACTACATAAAGCCGGACAAATCTTTCAGTCATAAGACCTGCTTGCTCTGTCTGTTAGAGAACAGACGAAGCGCGCTTTCCTGCAACGCGGCATAAAGTCAGGGGGAACATTTACATGCCAGCCGGTGTTAATCCTTGTGCGGCAGTTTGAAGGATTTGCCATCCAGGCAATCGCTATACACATGGAGACAACGCTATGGGATTATTTTCCAAGGACATTCAGACACTTGATGACCTTTTCATTCATCAGCTGAAAGACATTTACTACGCCGAAAATCAGATCGTGAAAGCGCTGCCCAAGATGATCGACAAGGCGACCGATCCGCAACTCAAGGAGGGTTTCAATACACATCTGGCTGAAACGAAAAATCAGTTAGTCCGTCTTGAGCAGGTCTTCAAGCAACACGGCGTGTCTCCCGAAGGAACAGATTGCCCGGCGATCGACGGCATTATCGAGGAAGCCGATGATGTTTCCGTAGAGGTTGGAGACAAGCAGGTGCTCGACGCGGCTTTGATAGCGTCGGCGCAGGCCATCGAACATTATGAAATATCTCGTTACGGCACACTTGTCGCTTGGGCCAGACAGCTTGGCCGCCAGGATTGCGCAAGTCTGTTGCAGGAGAGTCTGGACGAGGAAAAAGCCACGGATAAGAAGCTGACACATATGGCGGAAAGCCGGGTCAATAGAGCCGCTTGATCGCGAGAGGCTTCGAGTGGTAGCGAGGACCTATACCGCCAATCCCCACACCTACAGGATATACGCTGTAGCCTCCGAAAGCTCTCTCGGCTTCTGGCTGCGTGTGTATGGCGGCATCATGTTCTGGTTGAGCCGAATCCCGCTCCGGGGGAAAGGCGGGCGCGTTTGAGGTAGAGGTCACCTCCGAACGCCTTTGCCAGGAAAGCGATTTATACAACGGTGGGCGCGGTATCACGACGTTGCGTCTTCCTATTGGCGGTACAACGCAACTGCGTTTCAGACGAGCAACGCGACAATAATCCTGCTGTTGTTGGAACCGAACCACAGAAGAGACCGGTGCTCTAACGAGCGGCGACGAACACTCAGCGTGGGTTTGCGATAAAATCGTCCCGAACATGCGCCATGCCGGGCGGGGTTGACAGGGGCTATGACCACGTAAAAATGGTGGACGCAACTGGGATTGAACCAGTGACCCCTGCCGTGTGAAGGCAGTGCTCTACCGCTGAGCTATGCATCCGATTTGCGCTGCTTTGATTTAGGCTTGGACGTTCATCCCTGTCAAGCGAGGCGGGGCAGGCCAGAACCCCGGACTCGCCGCGCTCATCTGGCAGAGCCGATGGCTTCAAAGCTCGTCATCACTTTCTCGATTTCCGGCATGAATTTTTCCTTGTCGACAAGCGGCGCTGTCCCGACCATGACGAAATAACCGCCCTGTTCCCCCACCAGAAGAATGAGATTGACTGCGATTTTTGTCCCCGTCGCTTCGTCAGCCATTTCCCCGGCGATCCGATAGCCGTTGAGACCGGCGATCACGACGTCGGTCTGTGTTTCGATTGTTTTATCTTTTAAGCCTCCAAGACCCTGAAATGATCGCTGTGCTCCAAGTTTTGCATCAACAACGCGGTTGTCTATGGAAGGCGAGACCAGGATCGTCGGTTCGAGCAACAGCAAATTCTCGCCTTGCGCGGGCGTTCTGCCGCTTGTGTTGTAAGCTTTTGTGGTTCCCATCAAGCCGAGAGATTCCCGAAAAGGGCCCAGATAGTTAAACCGGAACAGCTCTGCGGCTTTTGCGGTCTTGTCTTCAACCCTGGCGGAGGCAAGGATGACCTCAATCTGCTCTTTCGTGTAAGTGCCTGCATCGATGGCGGCTTCGGGAACATTCGTGCTGATCATGACGGCTATATCGGGCTGGCGGAAAATCAGGACGAATTTGGCGATCACCGTTCCGGCTATTTTTTGTTTGGCGGTAAAATACACATGGTCTCCTGTCCAGCCGGGAAGGTCCTCCGTTACGGCATCGCTCAAACCCTGTTTGGCGAGTGCATCGGTGTTATTTGGTATCCTTTTGACCTCATTATAGGCTTGCGGCGGCAACTCGACGATCACGAAAGATGCTCCCGTATTGTCATCGATGAAACCGGAGAACCGGTCGGAGGGCTGGAATGATGGCCCCAGGTCGAGCGAAACGCGACTGTTTGGCGCTTGTCTTTGCTCGGCACTTGCATTTTGCAAGGCAACGGCGAAGAACAAAGAGATAGTGAGCAAAAGGATCATGGCGCGGGCCAAGACCATAAGCCTAATATCGCCTGTGCGCAGACATGAATGACAGAACGGAAAAGAGGTCATAAGATCTCCAGAAAGAATATTGAAATAACATCATACAGATTTATGGGGCAAAAACGAGAACGTCTCAAACACGAGCGCGCGATCCTTCGGCTATGCGAACCGCCTCAGGCTACAGGGTAATCCAGGTGTTCGGTCGAAAAGTTGACGCGAGCTACTGCTTTACGACTGAGAAGAGCTCATTCAACCGGCCTCCAAGCTCAAGAAAGCTGTTGATGATCGCGTCCGGGCGCAGCGTTTCGACAGGTTTTTCGCCATAACCGAATCCGACTGCAATAAAGCCTACGCCAGCGTCCCTGGCGGCGTTCGAGTCGGCCGAACTGTCTCCGATCATCACAGCTCTCGCCTGGTCGCCACCAGCAAGCTCGATCGTGCCAAGAACATGCCTGCCGTCCGGCTTGTGAAACGCAAAGCGATCACGTCCGGCAATCGCGGCGAAATAGCCGTCGAGCCCAAGCGTATTCAGGAGCTTGCAGGCGAGCGCCCCGCGCTTGTTCGTGC
>CAYVJO010000380.1:0-515 GCA_964451735.1 uncultured Hyphomicrobiaceae bacterium
CGTCACCTGGGAGTTTCCCGCCCGCGCCGGACGCGGGCCGGTGAAGCTGCAATGGTTCGACGGCGGGCTGCTGGTATGGTCGACCGGTCAGAATGCAGGGCGCGAAATGGAATTGAAACGCTTCACGTTTGGCAATGGCAACGCACTCGTCGAGCTTTGGAGATCCATGGCAAGCGGGATTGCGCCAGGCGACCTTTTCACTGTAACGGCGGGATGTGACAAAACCTTCCCGACCTGCAAGGCGAAATTTTTCAATGGAGCCAATTTCCGGGGCTTCCCGCATATTCCAGGCAACAAATATGTGCTGGCTTATCCTGTCTCTGGCGATCCGGAAAATGATAGCGCAAGCATGAACGGTTGACCGCCAGCGCTCCTTAAGGACCTCACCCATGCGATCCGACATCGTTGCCCTGGCCAGGGCCTGGCTTGGGACGCCTTACCGCCATCAGGCTTCGCTGAAAGGCGTCGGTTGCGACTGCCTCGGCCTCGTGCGCGGTGTCTATGCCGAAGCCTGT
>CAYVJO010000380.1:539-3604 GCA_964451735.1 uncultured Hyphomicrobiaceae bacterium
CCATCCTGCGGAAAGCCCACCGCCCTACAGCCGCGACTGGGCGGAGGCGACCGGACGGGAAACCATGATAGAAGCTGCCTGCCGGCATCTTAGGCAGATCCACGCTGATCAGGCCGGTCCAGGCGACGTACTGATTTTCCGCTTGCGCACTGGAGCGATGGCCAAGCACGCAGCGATCATGTCAGCGCCAATGCAGATGATCCACGCGGTCGAAGGCGCACCCGTTTGCGAGATCAACATCACGCCCTGGTGGCGGCGCCGTCTCGCTGCAACCTTCCGGTTTCCCGCTTAAAGGGCTCCAGAGCCGAGCCGTTGCAACATCGCTGGCCTAGTGGCGCGAATTTGACATTTTAGTCCTGGTTGCCGCCAGTCTCATTCTCAAACGTCAAATTCACAAAATTCCAATAAAAACATATATTTAGATCGTGTCTCTTATGGCTGAAACATTTGCAAATGAGCGTGCTGCACGGGGATGCAAATGTTTCAGTCGAACCACTAGCCAATCACCCGCCAAGCAAAATACGAGCGCCAATGTGGCGACGATTAGCTTATCAAATCCGTTGGAGATAGACATGCCAAATCCCTTCAGCAGCCATAATGGCGGCTTGAATGCGCCTGCATCGCGCATCCGGCCCATCACGCCCGACGACGAGAGCGATTTACCAGGAGGCGTATGCCGCGCGCTTCTGGTGGGATCGGCAGGAACAGCGAATTTGATCGACGCCAGCGGCACGGAGCATTCCGGCGTTCCGCTCCAGCAGGGCTACAACCCACTCGGCGCCAGGCGGATCAAGACTGGGGGAACGGCCGCCAATATTTGGGCGCTCTACTAGAACGAAAACGCCGCTTCAGGAAAGGCAGACACATGGCAAGCTTCAATAAATTCAACTCCTTCGTCGAACATCTCGCCGAAGGCGTCATCAATTTTCAAGACGATACATTAAAGATCGTCCTGACCGATACCGCCCCCATCGCAGCCAATTCCGTTCTTGCCGACCTTACGGAGATTAGCGCGGGCAATGGTTACCCCGCAGGCGGCATTGCCGCTACGGTGGCATCATCCGGCCAGACAAGCGGTACTTACAAACTTGTCCTCGACGATTTGACCATTACCGCTTCGGGCGGTTCTGTCGGACCGTTCCGGTATTTCGTGCTTGTCGATGATACCCCGACTTCACCTGCCGATCCGCTTGTCGGTTGGTGGGATTACGGGTCATCGATAACGCTATTGGATGGCGAGAGCATTACCGTCGATTTTTCCTCGACGGACGGCGTTATACAGATCGCATAACATCATGGCTCTCATCCAACCTTCCGGCCCGTCATGGGCCTATTGCACGCACAATTTTCCCGCGAGCGTCGCGCCATCGACGCTGGGAGCGACGGCGACCGCCGGAGCAAGCAACACGGATGGAACGGCCGTCAATTTGTTTGGGGCGGCCCTCACGCATGACGTTGAATATCTCCGCCTCGGTTTCAGTACGTCGCAACCATCAAACGTAGATAACCACATGATGGCGACGATCCTGATTGATCCGGCGGGCGGCTCAACTTGGCAAACCCTTATTCCCGATCTGGTGATCGGATCGACAGGCAATGCCTCTACTGCGGGGCTAGAGCCTTCCGGGCCTTCCGCGATCTTCGATTTCCCCTTATGGATTCCGGCAAACGCATCGCTGGGCATCCGGGCGCGTACGGCGCATTCATCCGCTGTGGCTTTGCGCTGTGCCGTTTTTGCCTTCGGGGGCAACGCCAATCCTGCGTCCTGGTGGTGCGGCCAACGTGTAACGGCCATTGGGACCAATCCGTCTAGCTCTAGCGGGACGAACCACACGGCTGGAAATTCGGGCGATTTTTCGAGTTGGACCAATTTGGGCTCGCCGCTAGGCTCTGATTGTGGCGCTTTGCAATGGGCAGTCGGCTCTTCTGGCGCCTTTACCAATGCCCGGAGTTATCATTTTGAATTTGGCGTTGGCGGCGAACGCATAGGTGCGCCATTCTTCAAGACGGTAACCACGTCCGAGGTTGGTTATTGGTTTTCGACGGGGCCTGTCTTCAGAAAGCTCCCCGCAGGCGCCCAATTGCAAGTCAGGGCGTCATGCAATAACACGGCCCAACCTATCGATTGCGCGATTTACGCGGTCCACTGAAGGAAGCAGCCGCATACGACAGAGCGCGGCGCAGGAGGACAGCCGTAACGGTTCGGCCGTGAGCGCCGCCGTTGCGGCCTCCTCCCTGCTTCGTTATTCAAGGAATTCCAATGACCATCACCATAGAGGCCTATACCGGCACGGAAATTATCGGGACGACCGAACATTCCTTGACGTCCGACACAGCGGGTCCCGACGTAGAGGGCGCAGCGGGCGTCTTCCAACCCTTCCTCGATTTGGGATCGCTCGCCGCAGGCGATGTCTTCCGCTTCAAAGTCTACGAAAAATGCCGGACCGGAGACACGCAGAAACTCTTGTTATCAGCCGAATTCTCAGGCGTGCAAGCGACACCGATCTGGGGAGGGCCTTCGCTCATGCTGGGCGTTGGCTGGGACATGACAGTCGTAAAAATCTCGGGCATGGATCGTGCGATCAACTGGCGGATCAGCCAAGTCTCCTAAAGGCAAGGCCCACCTAAAAAGGAAGGGTTCGAAAATGAGCTGGGCTTTTCAGCCATTATTACCCGCGAGCGCTGAGCTGCAAGCGGGCGGTGCCAGTTCCACCTACAGCCTTGCCGCCGATGTGGGAACATTCATTTTGGACGGGCAGGCCAGCGCAGCGGTTGCGGCGTGGCGCTTGGCGGCATCGCCAGCATCTCTATTGGTTACCGGTCAGCTAGCGGCTGCCAAGGCAGCTCGCACCATGACCGCCGCAACAGGCGGTTTCGTAACGGCTGGCTATGATGCGGATCTGGTCTCGACGCCGATTATCAGACCTGCTCCGAGCGCTTTTTCAGCGACGGGGCAAAATGCCTTCTTCAATTTGGCGCGGCGGATCTCGCCTGCCAAGGGCAGTTTCTCCTTATTTGGAGCAAGCGCAGACATTAACACTCCGGCGATCATTATCAGCCTGAGC
>CAYVJO010000381.1:0-1975 GCA_964451735.1 uncultured Hyphomicrobiaceae bacterium
GGGACAAGGTCATCAGCTATTGCCGCGCGGCGATGGGCTTCGAGATGCGCGAGCAATTCCGCATCCTTTTCCTCGACAAAAGAAACCGCCTGCTTGCCGATGAAGTTCAGGGCAAGGGCACGGTAGATCACACCCCTGTCTACGTGCGCGAAGTTCTTAGGCGCGCCCTGGAGCTATCGGCGTCAGCCATCGTGCTCGTCCACAACCATCCTTCCGGCGACCCGACACCCTCGCGGGCCGACATCGAGATGACGAAGGAGATCATATTGGCGGCAGAAAAGCTCGATATCGCAGTGCATGACCACCTGATCGTTGGACGCGACGGCCATATAAGCCTGCGCTCGGCCGGACTGCTTTAGGGCGTCGGGCCGGAAAGTGCGAAGCGGTTTTCAGATAAAAACGCTACGGGAATCGGGTACTGAAAAGCTTGCCCACTGGCTCGCAGGTGCGCTACAAAGAAGTGATGCTGTCATTTCGGCTTGTTTGCACAGTTGAATGTAATGCCTCGTTTCTAGAGTGTAATCCGCAAAAGTGGAAACCGGTTTTGCGAGTAGATTACGCCAAAACAAAAAGTTAGAGCCACGTTTTGAGTCCATCATAACGGATCAGGCTTTAACGGCGACGTGGCGGAGTGGTTACGCAGCGGCCTGCAAAGCCGCCTACACCGGTTCGAGTCCGGTCGTCGCCTCCAATATTCAACCCAGTCTGAAACCGTCTGCCGCGCGAGCTGAATAAAGGTTTACGCCCACCAAATCGGATTATTTCAAACAGAAGGGGTGATGATATGCGACTATTTTCTTATTCATGACCTTTAGAAAAAAGGTGTCCTTTTTTCTTCTATTCCTGCTCTCTTTCTCACCGAGACTGCGCCTGATTGGCGGACGCTTTTCTATCATGACTATCCGCCCTGACGGCCAGAAGTAGATTTGATTCATTCGGGCGCCAGCGATAACCGACGCCGAAATCGATGGACTTGCGGTTGTCTTGCTTGAACAGCCTTGCTAACTGCGTCTGATAATTGCCTTTAAACAGGCTGATCGGGCCGAGATAGCGGCCGTAGGGCTGCAAATCCCACGACCGGGCATTGAAATATTTTATCGGAATTCCAGAGTCGTCCTGAAGGAGCGTGACGCTGTTCGCCAGAAGAAATTCGCGAACATCCGAAAAAGCGCCTGAATGCATCAGATATGACGCGCTCTTTACGAAACTATCGCCGGATTTGAGTCTATAGCAAAAGGCCATGAAACCGGATTTCTTGATCCCGCTATTCGACAAATCCGTGGTGAAATAATAGAGGGTCTGCTTTGGGCTGCCGGGGTCTGAAAAGTCGATTTTCACGCCCGGGGTCATGCCTTTGCCACCGCTGCCTGACGCGAACACCACACCGCTCTGATCGAGTTCGACAAAACTGACTTCCTCAATTGTTTTGCCCGAGCGCGCGAGAAACAGGTACAGGATTGGCAGAGTGCCGTTGACCTTTCCCGCGCGAAGCTGCGTCTCCATGTTCTTGGTTTTGAAGAAACTGAATGCCAGAACGGTGTTGAGCGAGGCTTCGAGATTGCCAAGCTCCGAGGCAATCTCCGTGGCTGACATCTGGCTCATCTCCGGAACGGCGCCGACCGGTTCCAGCCCGCTCAGAACGTAAACACGTGCGTTCGGAAAAAAAGCGTTGGCGTACAAAAAATCGGGGCCGCTGAACATGTAATAAAGGACTGGCTGAGACTTGGTGAGAGCAGTGGCCCGCCAGTTCCGGATTTTCGCGAGCTGGCGCTTTTCCAGCTTGCCCCAGGCATTGTCGAAAAACGACGCGTGACGCTTCCAGCGTGCCTCCTGAGCGCGCTCTGTAAGTGGGCTGGTGCTTGCAGGAGAAAGGCCGGCCAGAAAACGGGCCGCATCGTTTGGTGTGGTTTCAGCGGCAAAGGCCACGCCGGCGAAGATAACACCAGCAAGAAGGGCGGAGAGAACGGCAGAAACC
>CAYVJO010000381.1:1985-3603 GCA_964451735.1 uncultured Hyphomicrobiaceae bacterium
ACCGGCTTCAACGCGTTGCGCATAACTCAAGAACTCCCAACCGGGGCGGCGACACGCCAGCTTTTCTGCGAGAAAAAATAAATGATGAGACCTACGAGCATCGTCAACAACCCGGCAACGGACTGAAGTGGTCGCTCTGTCAGCAGGTAATACATTGTGAACAGAGTGATCGCCAGGAAAACGAGCGGCGTGAAGGGATAGCCCCATACGCGGTAAGGGCGCGGCACATCCGGCCGCGTAACGCGAAGAACCATGACGCCAAGCACCGTCAGGAATGAACAGAAAGTCAGGCTGAACTGGACATATTCCAGCACGGCCTCGAAACTCTGCGTCATGAGCAGAAGATTGACGATAATGAGCTGAGCAACGATGGCAGTCGCCGGTACGCCCCTCGCGGTCTTACGCGAGAATATCTTCAGGAGCGGTAAGTCCTCGCCCATGGTCATCGTAACGCGCGGGCCGATCCAGGTCATGGCGCTGATCGCGGAAATGAGGCCGGCGCAGATAAGCGCGCCGACGATCCGCCCGCCATCTTCGCCAAACATATGTTTGCCGGCAACCAACGCGACCTCGACTTGCCCGGCCATGAGAGACATCGGGGTCATATACAGAAAGACCGAGTTCAAAGCGACGTAGAGCGTTGCGACGATGAGCACCGAAACAATAAGCGAGCGCGGCACGTTCCTTTGTGGGTCTCGAATTTCGCCGGCTATATAGGTCGCCGCGTTCCAGCCCGAATAAGAATAAAGCACGAAGACAAGCCCGATGGCGAAAGGCGCACTGCCGATCAGGGCAAAGTCCTCAGCCGATGGTGCAAAGGAAACGGGCTCAGGCGTGCCAAAAATGAGCCCGGCAGCGATCAGCGCAACGATCAAAGCAAGCTTGATCAGTGTGGACACATTCTGAAACACGCTTCCCTGGCGGACGCCACACAGATGAATGGCGGACACCAACCAGACTACGGCAAGGCCGAGGATAAGTGGCGGCGCGCCCGGAAATACGCCGGCGAAGTAGCTCCCGAAGGCCATGGCGGCGAGCGCGATCGGCGCAGCAAAACCGACTGTCGCGGAAATCCAGCCGGCCAGAAAGCCGACAGCTGGATGAAAGCTGCGCGATAGGAAATTATATTCCCCGCCCGAACGCGGGAACATCGCGGAGAGTTCAGCGTAGCACAGCGCCCCACACAGCGCAGCGACACCGCCGATGATCCATAAGCATAGGACAGCAAAGGGAGAGGGCAGCGTCGCCACCTGAAAACCAAGGCTGGTGAACACGCCGATCCCGATCATGTCGGCGACCGCCAGCGTTATGGCCGTTGTCGCTGTCACGGAAGCCGTTGCGAGCTTACGCTCTTTACAGCTCGTAACGCCGCCAGGCTCACTCATAGTAACAACGCCCCCAACGCACTACCCAGTATCAGTTACCAATATGCCCGGTTTCCGACAATCGCAGATCTGCAACGAAGCGGCGGATAAGAGAGGCATGCGTGGCAAAGGCGCAACTCATGCCTGCGCGCCGTTAAAAGGCTCTACGCTACAAAGGCAGAGGCAAAGGCAGCGTTAAGCAGGTTTGTCTGACCTGGCCAACAAATGCTGGTGTTGCGGATCGTGCCGAGGCG
>CAYVJO010000382.1:0-3590 GCA_964451735.1 uncultured Hyphomicrobiaceae bacterium
GACATGCGCTCCTTGATCGCACGCTCCATGCGCAGAAGCCCGACGCGGTACTGATTTTCCATCAGTTCGCCGACCGAGCGGACGCGGCGGTTGCCCAGATGATCGATATCGTCGATATCGCCGCGGCCATCCCTTAGAGCCACAAGCGTCCTGACGACCGCGATCATGTCTTCTGGACGCAGCGTCCGGACCGTATCTGGGCATTCGAGTTCAAGCCGGATGTTCATTTTCACGCGACCGACCGCGGACAGGTCATAACGCTCCGGATCGAAAAACAAGCCGTTGAAAAGATTTTCGGCCGCTTCGATAGTCGGCGGCTCGCCGGGGCGCATGACGCGATAGATGTCAAGCAAAGCGTCAGTGCGGTCATTATTCTTATCAACAGCCAACGTATTGCGGATGAAAGCGCCGGTCGTTACATGGTCAATGTCTAAAATTGACACCCGCTTTATTTTGTTTTCCTTCAGCTTCTCAAGTAAGCCCTTCTCGACTTCTTCACCTGCCTCGGCATAAATCTCGCCAGTATCAAGATTGACAATGTCCTCAGCAAGATAGCGCCCGTAGATCCCTTCGTCCGGGATTAGTATGGTTTTGAGGCCTTCATCGGCAAGTTTGCGGGCGTTGCGCGCCGACAATTTGGTGCCGGCCTCAATGATAACCTCGCCGCTCTGGGCGTTAAGAACTTCATGGTTGAATTTTACCCCGCGCATTCGTTCCACGATATAAGGCATCTTCCAGCCGCCTTTTTTCGTGTCCAAAGTCAATTCGATACGGTTATAGAAAGTGGCGAGTATGTCCTCGTCATCATGACCGAGTGCATAAAGCAGGGATGTCACGGGCAATTTGCGGCGACGGTCTATACGGACATAGACATTGTCCTTGGCGTCGAACTCAAAATCGAGCCAGGACCCGCGGTATGGGATCACGCGGGCGGCGAACAACAGTTTGCCGCTGGAATGTGTCTTGCCACGATCGTGGTCGAAAAAGACACCAGGGGAGCGATGCATTTGCGAAACGATAACTCGCTCTGTGCCATTGATCACGAATGTGCCGTTTGAGGTCATGAACGGCATGTCCCCCATAAAGACATCCTGTTCCTTGATGTCCTTCACGGATCGAGCCCCGGTTTCCTCGTTGAGATCGAAGGTGATCAAGCGCAATTTGACTTTGAGCGGAGCAGCATAAGTCATACCACGCTGCTGGCATTCCTCGACATCATATTTGGGCTGCTCGAACTCGTAGCTCACAAACTCAAGCTGGGCACGACCGGAAAAATCTGATATAGGAAAGACAGAGCTGAAAACGGTCTGCAAGCCCTCATTCGGGCGGCCGCCTTTTGGCTCTTCAACCATGAGAAACTGATCGTAGGATTGTTTTTGGACTTCGATCAGATTGGGCATTTGAGCTACTTCGGCGATGCGTCCGAAATTCTTGCGCACGCGCTTGCGGCCGGTGAACGATAGCGCCATTTGGTCTCCTCATCTCACTCGTAAACGGCTCTCCGCAAACGCCCGAAATGAGCGTTTGAAGAGAACCGCCATTGCGGCAGTTTAGGAAAGAAAGGCGAAGACCTGTATGGCCCCCGCCTGTTATCCATCTATTTTATCTCGACAGTTGCACCTGCTGCTTCAACCTTCTTTTTGATCTCCTGCGCTTCATCCTTTGAAACGGCTTCCTTAATCGCCTTGGGAGCCGCTTCGACCAGGTCCTTCGCTTCCTTCAGACCAAGGCCGGTAATTGCGCGGACTTCCTTGATGACGTTGATTTTCTGCGCCCCAACTGCAGCGAGAATGACGTCGAACTCTGTCTGCTCCTCGACAGGCTCAGCGGCACCGCCACCTGCGCCAGCAAATGGAAGCGCCATCGGAATTGCTGCTGCCGCAGACACGCCCCAACCTTCTTCAAGTCTTTTTATCAGTTCGGAGACCTCAAGGACGGTCATTCCAGACAGTTCGTCATAAAGCTTTTCAATTTTATTAGACATTGTTTTCCTCAAATTCCGTTTGTTGCTTCCGCTTTAATTACGCCGTCAGGCCGCAGCCTGCCCTTCCTCTTGCTTGCGCCGATAAGCGTCAAGCACAGTCGCCAAGCCAACGGCCGGCGCATTGAGCGTCCGGGCCAGCATGGAGGCAGGCGCGTTGAGAACCCCGAGAAGCTGAGCACGCAGTTCATCGAGCGATGGGATCGCGGCAAGCGCCTTGACCCCGCTTTCATCCAGCAATGTCTCGCCAAGGAATCCGCCAATGATGATGAACTTTTGGTTCTGCTTAGCGAATTCTGCAGCAATTTTTGCTGGTGCAACCGGGTCTCGCGAAAAAGCGATGCCGGTTGGATCGACGAACATTTCTCGCGCTCCGGCATGTCCGGAGTTTTCCAGCGCAATTTTGGCGAGGCGGTTCTTGATGACTTTGAAATGAGCGCCAGCAGCGCCGAAACGGCCCCGCAGATCGGTCATTTCAGCCACTGTGAGACCGGAGTATCGTGCGACGACGACAGCGCCGGACTCGGCAAAGATATGGCCGAGCATTTCGACCATCTCTTTTTTTTCCGCTCTATCCACCGCGTCTCTCCAAAATTTGGCATATCGGTCGTTCATCGACCGATATGCCGGGTTGATTACGCCGCCACCCGGATAATGGGCATAGCGACAGCTAAGCCTGTCCCAGGGCAAGCGCCATAATCCGCCAAACGGAATTTGGCGAAATCAGCTTTTCCCCGTCTATTGCAGGCGATCATTAAGCCCGAAGGCACCTACAGTCTCGGACAGGTTGACGTGTCATACGGCTTGGAACCGCACGACCAGCCTCCGGGCGCAATTAACGCCCGAATCCCGACTGCTTTCGCAGTCATGTACCCAACACTTCAAGCAGCGCTATGGGCTGAAAGTGTTGCCGTCTCAACGCGGACGCCCACGCCCATCGTAGAGCTGAGCGACGCCATTTTCAGATAAGTTCCCTTGGCACCAGCAGGCTTGGCCTTTATAACGGCTTCCGCAAACGCCTTGATGTTCTCGATAAGCGCCTGTTCTGAAAAGCTCGCCTTACCAACGCCAGCATGGATGATGCCGGCTTTCTCGACGCGGAATTCGACTGCGCCGCTCTTGGCCGCCTCAACCGCCGCCGCCACATCCATTGTGACTGTGCCGACTTTCGGGTTAGGCATAAGGCCACGCGGGCCCAGGACTTTGCCGAGACGGCCAACTAGGGGCATCATATCAGGCGTAGCAATACATCGGTCAAAATTGATGACGCCACCTTGAACCTGGTCAAGGAGGTCCTCTGCGCCGACGACATCCGCTCCAGCCTTCTTGGCCTCTTCGGCTTTAGCGCCGCGTGCAAACACAGCTACACGCACTGTACGTCCTGTCCCATTTGGCAAATTGCATACGCCGCGAACCATTTGATCGGCGTGGCGTGGATCTACGCCTAAATTCATGGCGATTTCTATAGTCTCATCGAATTTAGCGGTGGCGCGCTCCTTCACGAGTTTTACAGCCTCATCCACTGGATAGGGTTTGATCGGATTTATCCCCTGCCGGGCCGACTTTAATCGCTTGCCTGGAGTTGTCATGGCGCTATCCTTCAACCGCT
>CAYVJO010000383.1:0-3588 GCA_964451735.1 uncultured Hyphomicrobiaceae bacterium
CACGCGAGACCGTACAAGGTGCAGCCTTTCCGCCGCCGCTCATGAATGAAGCGGGATAAACACGCGGGCTAAACGGCAAGTGAGAAGGGCGCACTCTTGTGAACACAAGTGTATCAATCTGCGTCCTATGGACGTGTCGATATAGACCAGCGGTGAACGGCTATGATAAGCAACGGATTGTTAATGGCGTCCGGGCATTCGCTCGCTCCCTGCGCAATTGCGTTCTGTGTGGCACATACACGCTTGCGCGGGGTCCTAGAAATAAACTCTTAGCGATAACCGGGTTAATCCAAGGATGTAAGCCGATGAGCTTTTTCTCCGAATTCTGGGACTATATGCGGGTCCGAAAGAAATTCTGGCTGTTGCCGGTTTTCATGGTCATGATCGTGCTCGGCGGCTTACTCGTGCTGTCACAAGGCACAGCTGTTGCGCCGTTCATATATACGTTGTTCTAAATGCGGCCATGATCACGATGAAAAAAATCCTCTTTCCAACTCTTCTGACCGTAATCGGCCTCACTTTAAGCGCCGCCTTCATGGAAGCTGCCGTACGCGTCGTAGCCGATGACGGGATGCAGTTCGACCTGGAAATGTGGAAATACGCCCGCGACGTGAAAGTTGTCTCGCCCGATCCGAAAATCGGTCACGAACATGGGCCGAACCGTAAGGCGCAGCTCATGGGCGTGACGGTCGAGACGAACTCCAACGGCCAGCGCGACAGAGAAATCCCTTATGAGCGTGCTCCCGGCGTTTTGCGCGTCGCGATGGTGGGCGACAGCCTGACGATGGGCTGGGGCGTTCCATTCGAAAGCCTGTTCTCGAAACGGCTGGAGGGGCTTTATGGAAAAGTGGGCATCAATGCCGAAGTCGTCAATCTTGGCGTTGGGAACTGGAACACTGTTCAAGCAGTTCAGCACTTTCTGACCAAGGGTTATAGATACAATCCAGACATCGTCGTGCTGAACTATTTCGTCAACGATGCCGAGCCGACGCCGGAAACGCGTGAGGAACCCTCGTGGCTGTTGCGCAATTGCTATTCCTGTATTTTCGTAAAGGGCCGGCTCGATACAGTGTTGCGCCAGTTCACGACCCGCCAGAATTGGGCGGACTATTATCTCGGCCTATATGATGGCGGAAAATCCAGAGGCTGGCTTGATGCGAAGGCGGCAATAGACAAACTGGCCGAATATTGCAAGACGAATGGCATTAAGCTTCTGATCGCTCATCTGCCGGAGCTTCACGACGTTCAGAATTACCGTTTTGGTGTGGTCAGCGAGCTGGTCCGGCAGACGGCGAATGAGAATGAGGTTCCTTTCGTGGATTTGCTGCCGAATTTGCAGTTTCAAACCTCAGAGGATCTTTGGGTCACGCCACCCGATCCCCATCCCAACGCGTTCGCCAATGAGCTGATCGCCGCTGGTCTTTTCGAGGCGTTGAAAAGGATCAATATTCCTGTATCAGCGCAACGCCAGCAAGGCGCTGGGCTCTCGACGCGCACCCCTTGACTCGGTTTGCGCATCAGTCTGGCTCGTTTCATATGCCTGTAAAGCGAACTGCCAGCGCCCCTGCCGCTGCAATCGCCAGAACGGCGGCAACACTCAAATGCAAGCGCAACAGCAGAAAGCCGCTCACGCAGGCCAGCGCGACGACCCGCCAGTCGATTGTGTCGAGTTGCGGGATCCAGAGCTTGACGATACCTAAATCCGCAAGACGCACATCGGCGAAAAACACATGAAGCGCGAACCAAAGCGCGAGGTTGAAAATCACGCCGACCACTGCCGCCGTGATCGCCGACAACGCGCCTCTCAGACGCGGCTGCGCGTTGATCCAGTCCACATAGGGCGCGCCCACGAAGATCCAGAGGAAACAGGGAACAAACGTCGCCCATAAGGCCGTCAACGCGCCGAGCAGACCCATGAGCCAAGCCGCTTCCCCGCCTGCGCGCCAAGCCGCGACGAAACCGACGAATTCTGTCACGAGGATCAGCGGACCCGGTGTTGTCTCGGCAAGCCCAAGCCCGTCCATCATTTGGCCGGCTTCGAGCCAACCATGCTTTACGACGACGTCCTGTCCCATATAAGCGAGAACGGCATAAGCTCCGCCGAACGTCACAACCGCCAGTTTCGAAAAGAACCAGCCAAGTTGCGTCAGGATATGATCGCGCCCGAAGATCGCCGCGATCGCAAAAAGGGGCACGAACCAGATAGCGAGCCATGCCGAAAGGGTCATGATGGTCTGACGGATTGTGGCAAGTTCGAGCTTTAAGGGCGTGGACGCGGTTATTTGCGCGCTTGGCTTACGGATGAAGCCGATCAGCGCTGCTGTGAAAACGATCAGTGGAAAGGGCAGCGCGAGGAAAAAGATGGATATGAAAGAAACTGCGGTAATTATAATGCTGCCAGTACCGGTCAGGGCGCGGCGCGCGATCCGCAAGAGCGCTTCGATGACGATCACAAGAACCGCAGCCTTAACGCCCAAAAATACCGCCTCAATGAACGGAGTGCTTCCCAACGCGGCATAAACCGCCGACAGGGCGAGCACAATGACCGCTCCCGGCAGCAAGAATAACAACCCTGCTATGAGACCGCCCGCAAGACCATGCAAGCGCCAGCCCGTAAAGATCGCCAGTTGCATCGCCTCCGGGCCCGGCAGCAACATGCAAAAGCCCAGTGCGTTCAGGAATTGCTGTTCACCAAGCCACCGCTTTTCCTCGACCAGAGCACGATGCATGAGCGCGATCTGTGCCATCGGTCCACCAAATGACAATACGCCGATCCGGGCCCAGACAGCGCTGGTTTGGGCAAGCGTGGGCCGTTCTTCGCGGCCGAGTTCAGCTACAGTCAATCTATCGGGCATGCTCTTCAGCCTGCGATTTCGGTCTTCAGCTCCCGAGCTATACAGGCTTCGAGCAGCACGTATGAGTTTTAATGCGACTCACAATGGCGATACGTTCCAATTTGACATCGTCCGGCAGGCGCAGCGATGGAGTTTGAAATACCCATGGCATTTTTTCGCTGTTCGGACACCAAAGCAAAACTCCCATGAGCAAACCCCATTTCTGAGAGTTGAGCCAAGACACTGTGCATAAGGACTGCGTTTGGTCCAAAGGAATTTACCGGATGCGCCATGGTCTTCAACAGATGTGATGAGCTGGCGCGTTTCCTTTGTACTCTTGAAACTGTCGCATCTGCGAGCGTGCGTCGGCGACAAAACAGTTGCTCCGGTGATTTCCTCAAATGGGTGAAAAGGCGATTTCCATCGAACGGCGTTGGTGCTTAACTAAAGCAGTTCGCCACCCAGCGAGCAGGAAAACATGTCAGTTTCCCGGGAGATCCTTACAATGACGCGGATGAAATTCGTTCTGCCGCTCTTGGCGGCGATGTTGACGCCGATCACGGTTCACGCAAAAACCCTGGTCTTCTGCTCGGAGGGTTCACCCGAGGGCTTCGATCCGGCGCTGTACACGTCCGGCACAACCTTCGATGTCAGTTCGCGCCAGGTTTATGATCAACTCGTGCTTTTCGAACGCGGGACGACGACGGTCGTGCCGGGCCTCGCTGAAAGCTGGGATATTTCGGATGACGGTCTG